>JAHHTO010000118.1 GCA_020024595.1 Schaedlerella sp. | reverse complement strand
ATCCAGAATCATAATATATCAAAGGATGTAAGGCTTCTGGAGATTACTAACTATATCTATGCAAACTATAAAACTGTGACACTCGATGATCTGGCGGAGAAGTTTTTCTTGTCCAAACCGTATTTGTCTAAGTACATCAAGGAAAAATCTGGCATGACCTTTGGAGATATTTTGAAGAAGGTTCGAATGAAGAAAGCGCGGGCAATGTTAAAGAGTAGTAATGTTACGGTGGAGAGTATTGCAGAATCTGTAGGTTATCAAAATGTAGAGCATTTTAATCGGATTTTTAAGAAAATGTATGAGATGACGCCGGTGCAGTACAGAAATCAGAAATAAAGAAGGAAGTATCGCATCTATTGCAGACAGAAGGAACACTGTCCGAAGCCGGACAGTGTTCCTTCGAGAAATGAAATTCTTGCAGAGAGTTGCAGCGGTTACGAAGGCTGCATAACTTCTAAAATATTTCCGTGTAAATTCGTTGAAATTTTAATATAAATGATATATACTAGAATAGGCAAAAATTTTGGATTATTTATATCAAATATATTATATGGAGGAATAAGGTATGAGCTACAATGCAACAGGAAACTCAGCAAGCAGAAGAATTGCCGGTTTGCTTGATGATGGAAGCTTCGTTGAAATCGGTAGTGCTGTCACAGCGAGAAACACAGACTTCAACTTGCAGGCAAAAGATACTCCGTCTGACGGTGTTATTACTGGATACGGAGTGATTGACGGGAATCTTGTATATGTATACAGTCAGGATGCAACTGTATTAAAGGGAGCAGTTGGCGAGATGCATGCAAAAAAGATTGCCAATATTTATGAGATGGCAATGAAAATGGGCGCACCGGTTATCGGAATGGTTGACTGTGCAGGATTGAGACTTCAGGAGGCTGCTGATGCGCTGGAGGCATTTGGTGGACTTTACTTCAAGCAGGCGATGGCGTCTGGTGTGGTTCCACAGATTACAGCAATTTTCGGTATGTGTGGAGGCGGTCTTGCGGTGGTTCCGGGACTGACTGATTTTACATTTATGGAAGCAAAGGATGGCAGACTGTTTGTGAACTCTCCGAATGCTCTGGAGAACAATGAGATTTCCAAATGCGATACTTCTACAGCAGAGTATCAGAGCAGAACAGCAGGCCTGGTAGATGGAATCGGAACAGAAGAGGAGGTCCTCTCTCAGATCCGTTCTTTGGTTTGCATGATTCCGGCAAATAACGAAGATGATCTTTCTTATGAAGAGTGTCTGGATGACTTGAACCGTGCATGTGCTGATTTGGAGAATGCAGCGGAAGATACAGGAATTGCTCTGGCTACAATTTCTGATAGTAATGTTTTCTTTGAAACAAAGAAAGAATATGCAAAAGAAATGGTAACCGGTTTTATTCGTCTGAATGGTATGACGATCGGTGCAGTTGCCAATCGTTCAAAAGTATATGATGCAGAAGGAAATGCGGAGTCATTTGATAAGGTTCTGACAGTGGATGGATGTAAGAAAGCAACAGATTTTATCAATTTCTGTGATGCATTTTCTATCCCGGTACTGACTTTGACAAATGTAACCGGATATGAGGCAACGAAAGAATCTGAGAAGGATATGGCAAAGAGTGTAGCAAAGATGACATATGCATTTGCAAATGCCACTGTTCCAAAGGTAAATGTGATCGTGGGACAAGCTTACGGAAGTGCTTATGTAGCAATGAACAGCAAGTCTCTTGGAGCGGACATGGTTTATGCATGGCCGAATGCAGAGATCGGTATGATGGATTCTGCATTGGCAGCAAAGATTATGTATGTGGATGCAGATGCTGAAACATTGGAAGAGAAAGCGGCAGCTTACAAAGAATTGCAGTCCAGTCCATTATCCGCAGCGAGAAGAGGTTACGTGGATGCGATTATTGAGCCGGCTGATACAAGAAAGTATCTGATCGGAGCATTTGAGATGTTGTTCACAAAAAGAGAGGATCGTCCGAATAAGAAACATGGTACGGTTTAGAGAGGTGAGGCGAAGTGAAGAAAAAATTAAGTTTATTGGGAATTGTCCTCATTCTCGTTTTTAGTCTGGCGGGATGCGGAACTAAGTCAAAGGAAGAAACCGTATATGACCAGGCTGTGATGGAGCAGTATGCAGATGCGATCGTTATGAATTTCAGTAGTATGGGTGAAAAAGACATGGATGCATTCCGCAATATGTCTGAGTTGGAATTGAACCTGATGCTGATGCAGTCCGGTCTTCCGATTGAAGGGGATAATTTTCTGACAATGATGGATGCGTGGACATCCGGTGTGAAAGAGTGCGGGGAATTCATCGAGCACGGAGCATACAAGTTTGAGGAGAACAATGAAGGAGCAATATTGACAACCGAGATTACCTGTGCAGAGCGTGCGGGGAATATCGAGTTTGCTTTCGATAAAAAGATGAATTTGGAAAGCATTACGGTCAATGCAGAGTATTCTCTGAAAGAGATTTTGACAAAAGCAGGACTGAACACAGTATTGGGAATGGGAACTGTATTCATAGTATTGATTTTCATTTCATTTATTATTTCACTCTTTAAGTACATTCCTGCAATTGAAGCGAAGTTTAAGAAAAAAACAGTAACGGAAGCAGCTTCGACTGTTTCAGCACCTGCTGCAATGCCGGCTGAAGAAGTAAGTACTTCGGATGATAGCGAGTTGGTGGCAGCGATTGCAGCAGCAATTGCGGCTTACGAGGGAACATCAACAGATGGTTTTATCGTTCGTTCGATCAAGAGAAGAACATCAAATAAATGGAATTAATTCAGGAGGAAATCAGAAATGAAAAATTATACAATTACGGTAAATGGCAATGTATATGATGTAACAGTAGAAGAAAAGGGTGCAGGTACAGCTCCGGTTGCAGCAAAAGCACCAGTCGCAGCACCGAAAGCAGCACCGGCTCCGGCTGCACCGAAAGCAGCTGGCGCAGGAAGTATTCAAGTAAAAGCAGGTGCGGCAGGTAAAGTGTTTAAGGTTGAAGCAAATGTCGGACAGAGCGTACAGGCAGGAGATACTGTTTTGATCATCGAAGCAATGAAGATGGAGATTCCGGTTGTTGCTCCAGAAGCAGGAACGGTTGCAAGTATTGATGTGGCAGTAGGCGATGCCATTGAAGCAGGAGCAGTACTGGCTACATTAAACTAGTTTTCCGGGAGGTTTGACAAATGGAATATATTTCAAATACATTAGGAAACCTCATACAACAGACCGCATTCATGAATCTGACCGTTGGGAACCTGATTATGATCGCAGTTGCGTGTGGATTCCTATATTTAGCAATCAAACACGGCTTTGAGCCGCTTTTGCTTGTTCCGATTGCTTTTGGTATGTTGCTTGTAAATATCTATCCGGATATTATGCTTCATGCAGAAGATGCAGCAAATGGAACAGGTGGACTTCTTTATTATTTTTATGTGCTTGATGAATGGTCTATCCTTCCGTCTCTGATTTTCATGGGAGTCGGGGCAATGACAGACTTTGGGCCATTGATCGCAAATCCAAAGAGTTTTCTTTTGGGGGCGTCAGCACAGTTTGGTATTTTTGCAGCATATCTGGGAGCTATGGCTATGGGATTCTCCGATAAGGCTGCAGCAGCAATTTCCATTATTGGTGGAGCAGATGGACCGACATCTATTTTCCTTGCAGGTAAACTGCAGCAGACGGCTATTTTAGGACCAATCGCTGTAGCGGCTTATTCCTATATGTCACTGGTGCCGATCATTCAGCCGCCGATTATGAAGCTTCTTACAACAGAAGAAGAACGTAAAATTAAGATGGATCAGCTTCGTCCGGTATCGAAATTGGAACGGATCCTATTCCCGATTATTGTTACAATTGTAGTTTGTGTGATTCTGCCGACAACAGCTCCTCTGGTAGGTATGCTGATGCTAGGTAACCTGTTCAAAGAGTGTGGTGTTGTAAGACAGCTGACAGAGACCGCTTCTAATGCATTGATGTACATCGTTGTTATTCTGCTGGGAACTTCTGTAGGTGCTACAACAAGTGCAGAAGCATTTTTGAATTTGGACACATTGAAAATCGTGGCTCTGGGACTGATTGCGTTTGCGTTTGGTACAGCAGCCGGAGTACTGTTTGGTAAGCTTATGTGTAAATTGAGCGGAGGTAAGGTCAATCCGCTGATCGGTTCTGCAGGTGTATCTGCAGTACCTATGGCAGCCCGAGTTTCACAGAAAGTCGGAGCGGAAGCTGACCCGACCAACTTCCTGTTGATGCATGCAATGGGACCGAATGTGGCAGGTGTCATCGGTACTGCGGTAGCAGCCGGAACATTTATGGCGATTTTCGGTGTTAAGTAAGAATGGAGGACAATGAAATGGCAGATATGGTAAAAAAACCAGTTAAAATTACAGAAACAATTCTGCGTGATGCTCATCAGTCTCTGATTGCTACTCGTATGACAACAGAGCAGATGCTGCCTATCGTGGAGAAAATGGATAAAGTTGGATACCATGCGGTAGAGTGCTGGGGAGGAGCAACATTTGATGCATCTCTTCGTTTCTTGAAAGAAGATCCGTGGGAAAGACTTCGTAAATTCCGTGACGGTTTCAAAAATACAAAATTGCAGATGTTGTTCCGTGGGCAGAATATTCTTGGATATCGTCCATATGCAGATGATGTAGTAGAGTATTTTGTACAAAAATCCGCAGCAAACGGAATTGATATCATTCGTATTTTCGATTGTTTGAATGATATGCGTAATCTGCAGACAGCAGTGACTGCAGCAAACAAAGAAAAAGCACATGCACAGGTTGCAATGTCTTATACATTGGGTGAGGCATATACACTGGAGTACTGGGTAGACCTTGCAAAACGAATCGAGGATATGGGTGCAGATTCTATCTGCGTAAAGGATATGGCAGGACTTCTTGTTCCATATAAAGCAACAGAACTTGTAACTGCTTTGAAAGAAGCTGTGCAGATTCCAATCGAGATGCATACACATTATACTTCAGGTGTAGCTTCTATGACATATCTCAAAGCAGTAGAGGCTGGTGCAGATATCATTGATACTGCAATGTCACCATTTGCGCTGGGAACTTCTCAGCCGGCAACAGAAGTTATGGTTGAGACATTTAAGGGAACTCAGTATGATACAGGTCTGGATCAGAATCTTCTTGCCGAGATTGCAGATTACTTCCGTCCGCTTCGAGATGAAGCCTTGGAGAGTGGACTGCTCAACCCGAAAAATCTTGGCGTTAATATCAAGACTCTTTTATATCAGGTGCCGGGTGGTATGTTGTCCAATCTGACGAGCCAGCTTGCTGAGCAGGGCGCTGAAGACAAATTCTATGAAGTTTTGGAAGAAGTACCGCGTGTGCGTAAAGACCTCGGTGAGCCACCACTTGTTACACCATCCTCCCAGATTGTTGGAACACAGGCTGTATTTAATGTGTTGATGGGTGAGCGTTACAAGATGGCTACCAAGGAAACAAAGGATGTTCTTTCAGGAAAATACGGTGCTACTGTTAAGCCATTTAATCCGGAAGTACAAAAGAAAGTAATCGGTGAGGATGCAGATATCATTACTTGTCGTCCGGCTGATCTGATTCCGGATGAGTTGGATACACTTCGCAAAGAATGTGCACAGTGGAGCCAGCAGGATGAAGATGTTTTGAGTTATGCATTGTTCCCGCAGGTTGCTACAGATTTCTTTAAGTATCGCGAAGCACAACAGACCAAAGTGGATGCGAAAGTAGCTGATACAGAAAACGGAGCATATCCGGTATAAACCATATAAGAATGCAGATGAACCAGCTTTTGTTTTGAAAAACAGAGCTGGTTCATCTGCATATTACCAAATGGATTCTGAAAAGGCTTTTAAGTATTCGTGTGCGATGAAAAAGTTGGTGAAAAGAAATGTAGAAAGGAGTTGTTTGACTGGATGGTTAGGGAGAGAATAGAGGCGCTGCGACAAAAGATGAAGGCACAGGGGATTGATATTTATATCGTACCTACTGCGGATTACCATCAGAGCGAGTATGTGGGGGAATATTTCAAATGTCGAGAATTTATGACGGGATTTACAGGCTCTGCTGGAACTGCAGTTTTTACACAGAAAGAGGCCTGCCTGTGGACGGATGGAAGATATTTTATTCAGGCAGAGAAGCAGTTAGAAGGAAGCGGAGTTCTACTGCAGAAATCGGGGGAATCAGAAGTACCTACGATTGAAGAATACTTGGAAAATGAAGTAAAAGAAGGTTTTACTATTGGATTTGATGGACGGACGGTCAGTATTGCTTCCGGTAAACGATACGCGAAAATTGCAAAGAATGCAGGCGGGCGGGTTCGGTATGATATAGATTTGGTGGATACTGTCTGGAAAGACAGACCTGAGCTTTCTTGTGAACCTGTATTTGCGTTGGATATCCAGTATGCCGGTGAAGATGTGACTTCTAAGCTAAAACGACTTCGACAAAAAATACAGGACTCTGGTACGGACAGTTGTGTGATAACAGGTCTGGATGATATCGGATGGCTTCTGAATCTTAGAGGTAGTGATGTTGCATATTGCCCGTTGATTTTGTCGTATATTGTGGTTCGGATGGATGCTGTAGAACTGTATGTGGACGACAGAAAACTGAGCGCTGAAATCAAGAGAATGCTTCACAGGAACAATGTGGAAATCTATCCTTATGAACAGATATATGGGCGGATGAAAACATTTGAAAAAGGAGAATCGGTATTGTTTGATCCGGAGCAGATGAATTATTTGTTGTATTGTAATCTTCCGGAAGAGATACGAAAGATTGAATGTGAAAATCCAGTAATTCTCATGAAAGCAGTGAAAAACGAAACCGAAATTGAAAATATCCGGCAGGCACACTTGAAAGATGGAGTTGCATGCACAAAATTTATGTATTGGATGAAAACACAGATTGGAAAAGAAAAGATGACAGAGATATCTGTTTCTCAAAAGTTAGAGAGTCTGCGGGCAGAACAGAATCATTATATAGGACCAAGTTTTGAACCAATCTGTGCATACAAAGAACATGCGGCAATCGTACATTATTCCAGTACGCCAGAAACGAATGTTGACTTGAAAGAACAGGGAATGATTTTATGTGATACCGGCGGGCATTATCTGGAAGGTTCTACAGACATTACGAGAACGATCGTATTGGGAAGAATTACGGAAGAAGAAAAGGCACACTTTACGACCGTATTAAATAGTATGTTGAATCTTGCAGATGCAAGATTCCTGTATGGCTGTACGGGAATGAGTCTGGATTATGCAGCCAGAGAGCCTTTTTGGAGACAGAATCTGAATTTTAATCACGGAACCGGACATGGAGTTGGCTATCTGGGAAATATTCACGAACCGCCTGCAAGGTTCTTTTGGAGAATGCCTTCTGGAACATCGCAGGAAATCCCGACATTGGAACCGG
>JAHHTO010000117.1 GCA_020024595.1 Schaedlerella sp. | reverse complement strand
TTACAGATGAACCGGGAATATATATCGAAAATTCTCATGGTATCCGTATCGAAAATGAACTTTTGGTGACCCGAGGAGAAGCAAATGAATACGGACAATTTCTGCATTTTGAAACATTGACTTTTGTCCCGATCGATTTGGATGCGGTCAACCCGGAATTGATGACAAAAAGGGAGCGTATGCTCCTCAATGCGTACCATAAAAAAGTGGTAGAACTTATCGGACCACACTTGACAGCAGAAGAACAAAATTGGCTGCAACAGTATACCCGTGAAATTTAAGAAAAACAAAAGTCTGCCGGATATTTCTTATCTTGTAAATCCGATTCTGATATTGTATAATCAGAACGAAATACTTTCTTATAGAAAAGCAGGAAATGATTAGAAAAAGAGGGCGTAAAAAGTGGTAGAAAACAGTACAAATGAACTGCTTGTGCGTATTGAAGAACGACAGGGACAGTTCAGTAAAGGCCAGAAACGCCTGGCAGATTATGTGATTAAAAATTATGATAAAGCAGTATTTTTAACAGCGGCAAAGCTGGGGGATGTAGTTGGTGTCAGTGAATCCACAGTTGTCCGTTTTGCGACCCAGCTTGGATACAAGGGATATCCTGGATTTCAGAAAGCACTGGAAGAGCTGGTGCGAAATAAACTGAATTCCATTCAGCGTATGGAGGTTACTTATGGAAGAATCAGTCAGTCAGAGATTCTAGAAACAGTCTTACACTCCGATATTGAAAAGATTAAAATGACACTGGAGTCAATTGATCAAAAAGCGTTTAACCTTGCGATCGACACGATTTTGAATGCAAAGCGTATCTATGTTATCGGGATTCGGAGCTGTGCACCACTTGCGTCATTTTTAAGTTTTTATCTGAATCTGGTTTGTGAAAATGTGATGACTGTAAATACAAATAGTTCAAGTGAGATTTTTGAACAGTTAATCAGAATTGATGAGTCTGATGTGATTATAGGAATCAGCTTTCCGAGATATTCTATGCGAACCCTGAAGGCGTTAGAGTTTGCCAGTAATCGAAAGGCAAAAGTGATTACATTAACAGACAGTGTACATTCCCCGATGAATTTATATTCTTCCTGTAATTTAATCGCGAGAAGTGATATGGCATCGATTGTAGATTCTCTTGTGGCGCCGCTTAGTGTGATTAATGCACTTGTAGTTGCTCTTTGCATGAAAAAGCAGCAGGACGTGGTGACTACATTGGAAACATTGGAGAAAATCTGGGGAGAGTATCAGGTATATAGCAGCGATGAATTAAATCAGGTCAATATGGAGATAGAATGAGTAAAGTAATAATTATCGGTGGCGGAGCCGCTGGAATGATGGCAGCCTTGTTTGCGGCGAGAAATGGACATAAAGTCCATTTGTATGAAAAGAATGAAAAACTTGGGAAAAAGCTTTTTATCACAGGGAAAGGAAGATGCAATGTTACCAATGCAGGAGATATGGATACCCTATTTCGTTCTGTCATCAGTAATCCCAAATTTCTCTATAGTGCATTTTATGGGTTTACCAATGAACAGGTGATGGAACTTTTTGAAGAACTTGGAGTCCCATTGAAAGTGGAGAGGGGGAATCGAGTATTTCCCGTTTCGGATCATTCCTCGGATATCATAAGTGCGCTCAGTCGTGAATTGAAGAAATTGGGAGTGGAAGTGAATCTGTGTAGTGAAGTAAAAGAAGTATTGATTCAGGAAATAGATTCGGAGTCGGAAAACATATTTCCAAGAAAAGTTCGTGGAGTTGTCCTCCAAAACGGAAAACGAATCATGGGAGAGATCTGTATTGTAGCTACAGGTGGTATTTCTTATGCTCCGACAGGTTCTACAGGTGATGGATATCGATTTGCAAAGGAGAGTGGGCATCATATTACAGAACTGTTGCCGTCACTTGTTCCAATGGAAGTAAAAGAGTGGTATGCCAAAGAACTGCAGGGGCTTTCGCTTAGAAATGTAAATGTGACGATTTTCGACGGAAGAAAAAAGATTTATGAAGAATTTGGAGAAATGCTATTTACCCATTATGGGATCAGCGGGCCGATCATTATCAGTGCCAGCAGTAAAATCGGTAAGCAATTGCAGGAAAGAACATTGAAACTGAGCATAGATTTAAAACCGGCACTGACAGTAGAACAGTTAGATCAGAGGATTCTCAGAGAGTTTGAAGAAAACAGAAACAAGCGGTTTAAAAATTCTGTAGAGAAACTATTTCCGGCGAAATTAAAACCGATCATGATTGAACTGAGTTGTATTTCACCAGAGAAAAAAGTGAATGAAATTTCAAAAGAAGAACGGCAAAGATTTGGAGCATTGATTAAGAATTTTGACATGACGCTAACCGGACTTCGTAGTTTTAAAGAAGCGATTATTACAAAAGGCGGTGTCAGTATAAAAGATATTGATCCGGGGACAATGGAATCTAAGAAAGTGAAAGGAATGTATTTTATAGGAGAGGTACTGGATTTGGATGCACTGACCGGTGGCTTTAATTTGCAGATTGCATGGTCCACTGCTGCAGCGGCAGGAAATTCCATTCCCTAAAGAGTATATACACGGAGATTATCATAATTAGAAACCAAATACGACAGGAGGCAGTTATGGGATATACTGTAGCAATTGACGGACCGGCAGGAGCAGGAAAAAGTACGATCGCAAAGCTGGTTGCAAAAAAGAAGAAATATATTTATGTGGATACCGGGGCAATGTATCGTGCCTTGGCTATTCATTTTCTGGAAAAGAAGATTTGCCCGGAAGAAACAGAAAAGGTAATCATGGCGTGTGAAGATGCGGATGTGAAGATTGCTTATGAAAATGGCGTACAGCAGGTGTATTTGAATGGAGAAAATGTAACTTCAAAACTTCGAACGGAAGAGGTGGGAAATATGGCTTCCAAGACATCGGCGATTCCCGAAGTTCGAGGGAAACTTCTGGAGCTTCAGCGGGGACTTGCAGAAACAGAAGATGTGATCATGGATGGCAGAGATATCGGAACCAATATTCTTCCGAATGCGGATGTGAAGATATATCTGACGGCCAGTGTGGAAACCCGTGCAATGCGTCGTTATAATGAACTGAAAGAAAAAGGGGCTGTCTGTGATCTAGAGAAAATCAAAACGGATATCAGAGAGAGGGATGATCGGGATATGAGCCGAAAGATCGCACCTTTGAAGCAGGCAAAGGATGCTATTCTGGTAGATAGTTCGGAGATGAATATCCAGGAGGTTGTGGATACCATCTGTGGATATTGCAAATAGGTATCTGGAGAACGGTCATAAAGGGAGATGAGCTATGAAAGTAATCAAAGCAAAAACAGCCGGTTTCTGTTTT
Organism: Schaedlerella sp.; assembly: GCA_020024595.1. Taxonomy (GTDB): domain Bacteria; phylum Bacillota; class Clostridia; order Lachnospirales; family Lachnospiraceae; genus Schaedlerella. The sequence goes on along the minus strand of JAHHTO010000117.1, from coordinate 4,176 downwards.
GGAGTAGAGCGTGCAGTGAATACAGTGTATGAACAGATTGATGCACATGGCGAAGAACCGATCTATACATACGGGCCGATCATTCATAATGAGGAAGTAATTAAGGATCTGGAGAAAAAAGGGGTTACCGTCCTGCGTTCGGAGGAGGAACTGGATCTTCTGGAATGTGGTGTAGTAATCATCCGCTCTCATGGCGTGGAAAAAAGGATCTACGACAAATTGAGAGAAAAGGGAATTACGATTATCGATGCAACCTGTCCGTTTGTAAAAAAAATTCATAATATTGTTCAGAAGGAAAGTGAACTTGGCAAATGCATCATTATTATAGGAAATCCGAATCATCCTGAGGTAGAAGGGATCCGAGGATGGGCTGGAGACCGGGTTTTTGTAATTCAAAACGCAGAAGATATCAGACATCTTTCGCTGAAAGAGGGAGAAAAAGTCTGTGTTGTCTCTCAAACGACATTTAATTACAATAAATTTCAAGATTTAGTTGAAATTATTTCCGAAAAGAGTTATGATATACATGTTTTAAATACAATCTGTAATGCGACAAAAGAGCGCCAGACTGAGGCAAAAAGTATTGCAGAAGAGGTGGATGCTATGATTGTTATAGGAGACAAGCATAGTTCCAATACTCAGAAGTTATTTGAAATATGTGCGAGCGCGTGCAATGATACATACTACATACAGACGCTTGACGATTTGGATATGAATCAATTAGGGTCAGTGGTGAAAACGGTAGGTATTACAGCAGGGGCATCCACGCCCAACAATATAATTGAGGAGGTTCAAAATAATGTCAGAATTATCTTTTGAACAGATGTTAGAAGATTCATTGAAAACAATTCATAATGGAGAAGTTGTAGAGGGTACAGTAATTGATGTAAAACCTGATGAGATTATCCTCAACATCGGATATAAAGCAGACGGTATTATCACAAAGAGTGAATACTCTAATGACCAGTCACTTGATTTAACAACAGCAGTTTCTGTTGGAGATACTATGACTGTAAAGGTATTGAAGGTAAATGACGGGGAAGGTCAGGTTCTTCTTACTTACAAGAGACTTGCTGCTGAAAAAGGCAACGAGAGAGTAAAAGAAGCATTTGAGAATAAAGAAGTACTTAAGGCTACAGTTACACAGATTCTCGGTGGAGGACTTTCAGCTGAAGTAGAAGGTGCAAGAGTATTTATTCCGGCAAGCCTTGTTTCTGATTCTTATGAAAAGGATTTGAGTAAATACGACGGACAGGAGATTGAATTTGTAATCAGTGAATTCAACCCGAGAAGAAACCGGATAATTGGTGACAGAAGACAGCTTCTGGTTGCTGAGAGAGCGGAAAAACAGAAAGAGTTATTTGCAAAACTGCAGGTTGGAGATACAATCGAAGGTGTTGTTAAGAATGTGACAGATTTCGGTGCATTTATTGATCTTGGTGGCGTAGATGGACTGCTTCATATCTCAGAGATGTCTTGGGGACGTGTTGAGAATCCAAAGAAAGTATTCCAAATTGGAGATCAAGTAAAGGTACTTGTTAAGGACATTAACGAAACAAAGGTCGCACTCAGTCTGAAATTCCCAGAGACAAATCCTTGGGCAAATGCAGAAGAGTATTTTGCAGTAGGTTCTGTCATTACAGGACGTGTTGCGCGCATGACAGATTTTGGTGCATTTGTTGAATTAAAACCTGGTGTGGATGCATTGCTTCATGTATCTCAGATTTCCAGAGCACATGTTGAGAAGCCATCTGATGTACTTTCTATCGGTCAGGAGATTACTGCTAAGATTGTTGATTTGAATGAGAGTGAGAAGAAAATCAGCCTGAGCATGAAAGCGCTGGAAGCTGCAGAGCCGGAAGCTGAGGGACAGGAAGAAGAATAATAGCAAAGAATCGGCGGAGACCGTAATTGTCTCCGCCTTTTTTTATGATACACGATTTTGGAAATGAGTGCTTTCAGAAGTGGAATTTCTAAATGTCTTTTTGTTAATTTTTTAATAAGATGTATCTATAAAGATGCAATAAACACACGATATTTGCTAGATTTTGATAGTGAAATCTAGTATGATAAATATAATGTGAACAGAAGAAAGGAAGGAAAATCAGAATGGGACTTTTGACTTTTAAAGGAGGGATTCATCCTAATGATGGGAAAAGTCTTGCAAAAGACCAGCCGATCAGCGAATTGCAGCCAACGGGCGAATTGGTATATCCGCTTTCCCAGCATATAGGTGCACCTGCAGTTCCGATTGTAAAAAAAGGTGATCATGTCCTGAAAGGACAGAAAATTGCCGATGCTGGTGGATTTGTCTCCGCTCCAATTTATGCATCTGTGTCTGGAACGATCAAGGCTCTTGAAAAGCGCCTGACACCAACAGGAAGCAGTGTGGAATGTATTGTGATTGAAAATGATAACGAGTATCAAGAAGCAGAGTATGCTCCTGTGAAGCCTTTTGTTGAATTAAGCAGAGATGAGATCCTGAACTTGATTGCGGATGCAGGAATTGTCGGCATGGGAGGTGCAGGATTCCCGACTCGTGTAAAGCTCTCTCCAAAAGAGCCGGATAAAATCGAATATATCATTGCCAATTGTGCGGAATGTGAACCATATATCACAGCAGACTATAGGCGAATGTTGGAAAACACCGAAGAATTAATAAGCGGCATGCGAGTTGTTCTTTCGATGTTTCCGAATGCAAAGGGAATTTTTGGCGTAGAGGATAATAAGAAGGATTGTATCGAGAAGTTGAAAATGGCAATAAAAGATGAGCCACGTATGGAAGTAAAAGCTTTGCAGACGAAATATCCACAGGGTGCTGAGCGTCAGTTGATTTATGCAGTGACTAAACGTGCCATTAATTCTTCTATGCTTCCGGCGGATGCGGGGTGTATCGTTGATAATGTAGAAACACTGATCGGTATACATCATGCAGTTGTCAATGGAAGACCACTTCTGGAGCGCATTGTGACTGTAAGTGGCGATGCGATCCAAAAGCCGGGGAACTTTAAAGTCTTGCTTGGAACAAATCATCGGGAATTGATTGAAGCGGCAGGTGGGTTTGTCGGAGAACCAGAGAAACTGATCTCAGGTGGTCCGATGATGGGATTTGCCATGATTACATTGGATGCTCCTGTGACAAAGACTTCTTCTGCGATTCTTGCTTTTAAAGAAGATGTGGTTTCTAAGAATCCTGCAACTGCCTGTATCAATTGCGGACGCTGTGTAGAAGTCTGTCCGAGCCGGATTATTCCGTCCAGACTTGCAGATTGCGGAGAACGGTTGGACGAGGCGGTATTTGTAGCCATGAATGGATTGGAATGTGTGGAGTGTGGTTCCTGTAGCTTTGTGTGTCCGGCAAAACGTCCATTAAAACAGGCGATCGGTTCCATGAGAAAGATTGCGCTGGCAAATAAGAAGAAAAAATAGAGAGGTGAATGAACAGTGAATGAGAAATGGAATGTATCATCTTCACCACATATACGGGATAAGGTGACGACTAGCAGTATTATGATGTGGGTTGTAATAGCACTTTTGCCGGCAACTTTTTTTGGAATTTACAATTTCAGAAGTGAGAATGCATGGCTGCTCGTATTGGTGACAACAGGTACAGCGGTACTGACAGAATATATTTATGAAAAACTAATGCATAAACCGATTACCATCAAGGATTTCAGTGCTGTGGTAACAGGACTTCTGCTTGCATTGAACCTGCCACCGACACTTCCGCTTTGGATGGGTGCGCTTGGTTCAGTATTTGCAATCCTTGTTGTAAAACAGCTTTTTGGTGGCCTTGGACAGAACTTCATGAACCCGGCTTTAGGAGCAAGATGTTTCCTGTTGATTTCCTTTACCGGACGTATGACATATTTTGTACAGGATGGTGTAACAGGTCCGACGCCACTTGCTGATTTAAAAGCAGGAGAAGCAGTTGATACAATGAGTATGTTAATTGGAAATATCCGTGGTACCATTGGTGAGACCTCAGTTCTTGCAATCATGCTCGGAGCAATGCTTTTGATTCTGTTGGGAATCATTGATTTGAGAATCCCGGGTACATATATCGTAACGTTTGTTATTTTTATTTCCATCTTTGGTGGGCATGGGTTTGACCCACAGTATATTACCGCGCAACTTTGCGGTGGTGGACTGATGCTGGGAGCATGGTTTATGGCA
>JAHHTO010000116.1 GCA_020024595.1 Schaedlerella sp. | reverse complement strand
ACCCGCTGGTCGGCTCATCGAAGATCAGGATCTCCCTTTGAGATGCCAGCGCCGAAGCGATCGCTACTCTTTGTTTCTGACCTCCAGACAATGACATCGGATGGTCGTCTTTATACGAAAGCAGATCCATTTCTTTTAAATAGTTCATTGCTTCCTCTTCATTCTCATCCTCCATGGAAAGCAGGATCTCATCCCGCACGCTTTCTGCAAAGAGCTGATGATTGACATCCTGCATAACAGGGAAACAAAGATTGATCCTCTTCTTCCCCTTATATTGCTTTCCGTGAATCGTAAGAATGCTTTTATCATGTTTTAAAAGACCACACATACATTGGACAAAGGTGCTTTTTCCTGCACCGTTATGTCCTACAATGGCGATGACCTTACCAAGTGGCATTTCCAGTCTTGGAATGTGAAGGACTTCCTTTTTCCCTGTGTAAGAATAAGAAACATTTTCCAAGATCATCTGACCACAGTTGGAAGAAATCTTTTCCAAGTCCGGCTTATGCAATACTACGCTTCGAAGTCCTCTTTCTTGATAGAACTCCGGCTTTTGTAAAAAGAAGTCTTCCCCTGATCGGATTTCTTCGATCCTGCCGCCCTTTAAATAGATAACCTTGTCTGCAAGATTTCTTAAGAACCAGAGTCTGTGTTCTGCGATCACGATGGTCATTCTCTCCTTTTTCCAACGCACCAGCATCTCTCTTAACATGTAGCTTCCTTCGATATCCAGGTTCGATGTGGGTTCATCAAGAACCACCACATCTGGTGCAATCATACTCACTCCTGCACAGGCGATCTTTTGTTTTTCGCCGCCTGACAGATTGAAAATGCTGCGTCCCATCAGTTTTTCAATGGAACATTCTTTTACGACTTTTTCTTTTCGAGACAGGATCTCTTCCTTTGGCATTCCCTGATTTTCACATCCAAACACCAACTCTCCTGTTGTGTCCACACTGAAAAACTGAGATCTTGGATTCTGGAACACAGAGCCTACTACTTCAGAAAGATCATAAAGCTGGGTGTCCGCCACATTTTTTCCATCCACAACAATCTCCCCTGTTAATTTTCCCTCGTAATAATGAGGGATAAGACCGTTGATCAGTCGGGTAAGAGTGGTCTTTCCACAGCCACTGCCTCCGCAAAGAAGAACAACTTCTCCGCGCTTTATTTCTAAATTCACATGATAAAGAACATCCTTTTCCTGCTCTTTCTCATATGAAAAAGATACATCTTTACAAGTAATCATTTTATCACCTATATAATAAATCCATCAAACATCAACATGATCCAACTGAAGATACAAAATAAGATTGCAAGAATATCTTGAATTTTAAATCCAATCTCGCAAAGATTGGTTCGTTGTTTCGGAGATCCAAGTCCTCTTGTAAGGGCTGCTGCCGACAATTCGTCACTGATCTTAAGGCTTGAGATCAACATCGGGATCAGCCGGTACTCCAACATCTGAAAAGGCTTTCCTCCTCCAAAACGGATTCCTCTTACCCTCATCGCCTTATTGATAGACTGATACTCTTCTTTCAAGGTCGGGAAGAAACGAAATGTAACTGAAAGGGCTATACTCACCGATTGGGGTATGTGCATTCTTTGCATCGCCTCCATAAAAGCGCTGACGGTCGTTGTTGTCACAAGATAGCTTCCCATGGCAAGGCCTGGCATAAATCTTGCAATGATCATAAAAAGTGCAACCAGTATAAAGTTCAATACGCCATAGGTTCTACCGATGATCACGATTCCACCGTAGGTTGCGATTGCAAAGGTCGCTCCATACAAAAATGCTGTCTTCCATCTCTTCTCAAAAAGATAGAGAAGAAACGGAATCAACGATAATAAGATTTTTGCCATAGTGGTGAGGAAGCGATTGCCTCCCGCAACACAGATGGTGGCAATGGTCAGAACCAAAAGCATCTTGGTCCTTGGATCTAAGAAGGATCTTATTTCACTTGAATTTTGTGGATTCATTATACGATACCTGCACGTTTAAAGTGTTTTTTTAGCATTGCTTTTCCAATGTAAGCTCCAATAATACCAAATGTAAACGCTGCAATCGCAAGCGGAATTAAGCTCCAATCCGGAACCAACTTCATAAGAGCGTCTGCGTATTCCTTGCCGTATCCTGTCTCAACAAGCTGTGCATGATATGCTTCACGAGCTAAGATGATCGGGATATAGTTTCCGATGATAGTAAGGAAAAATACGCCACAAGCAAGTGCGACCTTTTCCATACTCTTGTATTCACCGGATTTCATAATAAGATCAGCTACAAGACCGCAAAGTGGACCTGCGATAAATGCGAAGATTCCATGTCCCATCATTCCCATAACAAGACCTATCAAAATTCCCAACAAGGTTACCATACCGAATTTCTGAGACTTTGTTGCAAAAAGCATGAATGGAATCCCACTGATCAACGGTACTAAAACAGATAAAAGTGGAATAAAAATCGGGATGAATCCAAGCATTGCTACTGCCATGGATACGACCAGCATAATTGCTGTAAATACTCCAACTGTGATAAAATCTTTTGCCTGCATTTTTTGTTTCATTCTTGAAACCTCCTTATAGTGTAATTATAATCCACTCAAAGTTAGGTATTTCTAACTCGTACCTGAAAAAGAAGCTCGCTCTCGCAAGCTGTTTTCAATTATAGCATGAGGTATTGCAGGTCACCACTCCATTTCGTTAGAGCTAATCCATTTAGTCGTCAGAATATTTCCTATCCGCCCTCCTCCAACACCTTTACGATGCCGGGAGATAAAACTCCACAATAAAAACAGGGCTTTGCCTTACAAAAAAGAAAAGACCGCTAAAAGCAGTCTTCTCATACGCATTTCTTATTTTCTTCTTATTTCTAATTCCTGATTGATTTCCAGCATATACTGATCATTCAGTTTATATTTCTTTTTATACACCACGTACGCAGCCAACATACTTACTGCCGGAATAATACACATTAACAGACGAATAAAGTTCATCGTCAGCATGCTCTGCTCTTGTCCCGGAATATAGCCGGTTAAATCAAGAGCAAATCCAATCCCCAGCGCAGTAAGTGCAGAAGTAAATTTTACAATTAAAGTCTGCAAAGAGAATACTACACCTTCGTTTCTCTCTCCTAGCTTATATTCGCCATAGTCTACAACGTCTGCCAAAAATACAGTAGCACAGCCTAATTCCAGTCCCATTCCGATTTTTACAACAATACCTGCAATTGCTGTCAGAATAATATTCTGTGGAGCAAAAACTCCTACCAGCAGCAGTAAACCAAGTCCAAAGAACGGAAGCACACATGCCAGTAAAAAGGAATTCTTTCTAGAAAGAATTTCCGTTACCTTTGGAAAGGCAAGCAAACCAACTACTTCTGCAACAGATGCACTAATCATAAAAGCAGAAAGCATACCTGCATTTCCACATACATAAGTAAAATAATAAGTTGCAACACCCATGACAAGCTGTATTCCCACGTTGTACAACAGAATAAGCCCTACTGCAGAACGCAGCTGATCGTTTTCACGAATAATATGGAAAATATCCTTAAATGAGATTTTTTTCTTCTCTACGTTTGTATTATCTCCTGTTTTGGGCAAATTAAATGCTGTTACACCAATGGTGAAAACAAATACAATAGCAATAATCACTGCAAAGCTGTGATAACCTTTCTGTCCTCCACCTAAAGCACTGATAATCTGTACACCAAATCCTGCAATAATTAAAGACTGTCCGATGCTGGCAAAAATACGAGGCAACACGGATACCTTTTCTCTTTCTTTCGGATCAGAAGTGAGGTTTGGAATAATAGACCAGTACGGAATATCCATAATGGTGTATGTCATTCCCCATAAAACATAAGATACAGTAGCAAATACACACAAACCTACACCGCTTAAATGAAAATCTGTAAATAAGATTACAAAAACTGCTGCATTTACCAGTGTTCCGATGACTAGCCATGGAATAAACTTTCCATATTTGCTTCTTGTGTTATCCACAATCATTCCCATAAACAAATCATTAAATGCATCCCATAATTTTGCACAGAAGAACATCATACCGATAAAAACCGGTGATACTTTAATGATGTCTGTAAAATAAATCATGGAAAAGGTAGCAATCATACCATAAATTAAATCTTTTCCCAACGCACCAAAAGCAAAGGTATATTTTACCCTTGCAGGGATTTTACCTTCGTATACCGTCCCCTGTGATGTTTTCACCTGACTCATTTTCTCTTTCTCCTTTTTTCAGTTCTGTGTCTTATTTTATCGATTTTTGTCAAAAAATAAATTCGTATTTCTATTCAAAAAATACGAATTTATTTTCAAGCTTTCTTTTTATGGTATATTCTGGTATTTTTCTCCCTGAAGATAAATCTTCTGCTCCTCTTCTTTAGGCATCTTCTTTTCCCAAAACTGCCAGATTAACTCTGTGATTTTTTTCGCCTGCTCCTGGCTTTTCTGGGAAACTGTTCCCAGCATTTCTCCCTGCTGTATTTTTTCCAAAACTTCCTGCTCCCCATTTACTCCTACAATTGCAGGAATATATTCTGTTTCTCTCTCCTTTAAAGCATCTAAAACTCCCAGTGCCATATCATCATTGTTACAGATAACTGCCTCGCAAGACTCTATTTGTTCTTTGGGAAGCTGCATAAAGTTTTCTTTTGCCTTTTCCCGATTCCAGTCTGCTGACACGGATTCCACCTGCTTAGAAGGAAAAATTTCCTCTGTTTTTTTCAGCATTGCAGCCGTTCTTCTTACTGAATCACTATGTCCTTCCTCCCCTTCCACCGAAATATATTGGAGAATTCCATCCTGATTTTTATCAATTTTTAACTTTGCACTACAAAAAGCATCTGTCAAAATTTCCCCCTGAAGCTTTCCGATTTCTTCCCCATCTGTTCCTACATAATACACCTTTTTCCATAGCTGAATGTCTTCATCTGAGGGTTCACGGTTGAAAAATATCAGAGGAATATTCCGCTCTCTTGCTCTGTCAATAATCTTGGATGCACTCCAGGTATCTACTAGATTTAATGCCAGAATATCACATTCCTGATCCATTAAAAATTCAATCTGGCGATTTTGTTCCTGGCGATTTCCCTTGGCATCTTCCACTGCTGTAATGACTTCAACCTGCTTTTCTTCTCCTGTTTTCTCCAGAATCATCTCTATCTTTTCACACAAAGCATGGATAAAAACATCTTCCTGATCATAAAGTACAATTCCTACTTTTAACCGTTTTTCTAACTGTTTCTTGTCTGCCTTTTGGACTGTTTTTGCCAATTTTTCTGCCGCCTCATACCCCTGCACAAAGGAATCTTTTCCATTTTCATCCAGTTCTTTTTCTGTGAGAATTCCTGCTTGATATGCTTTTTCTTTCTCTATTCTTATTCTTCTTTCCTGTGCATTTTCTTCAAAGAAAAAGTTCACCTGAAATTCCAAATCACTGCTGCAGGCTTTTATTCCTTTTATCCATTCCTGCTGTTGTTCTTCATACTCCTTTGGAACTATGACGGAAATTACGGTGACTGTCTCCTTCTGTTCCTTCCACAGATATCCCCCTGTGAGAAGAAAAATCAGCAGCAGACTCCCCAGAAAAATTTTCTTTCCAGTACTCATTCATATCCTCCACTTTTGGAATCCATATTTTTACAACTGTTCCCTCATCTATTTCACTCTCTATGGTAATACCGTATTCATCTCCAAAACAATGCTTTACACGTCTGTCTACATTTCTTACTCCAATACCGGAGCCTCTACGACTGGATACTACTTTCTGCTCCATAATCTGCTTTATCTGCTCGCCAACCATTCCCTCTCCGTTATCAGAAACAGCAATACAAATTTTTTCACCTTCTTCATGAGCAGAAATATGAATTTCTCCATCACCATACATACTTTCCATACCATGATAAACGGCGTTTTCCGCCAAAGGTTGCACAATCAGCTTCGGACAGATATATTTTTTCACATTTTCTTCTATTTCCACGTCAAAAGAGAACTTATCTTCAAATCGTATTCCCTGAATTTCCATATAATTTTTCACATGCAAAAGTTCCTTCTCCACTGTAATAAAGTCTTCCCCTTTATTAAGGGAAATACGGAAAAATCCAGCCAAAGCTGTTACCATTTTTGCTGCACCTTCGTATCTTTTACTTTCAATCATCCATATAATGGAGTCCAGTGTATTATAGAGAAAATGTGGATTAATCTGCGACTGCAAAAGCTTCATCTGCATATCCCAATATTCCTGTTCCTTCTGAACGGCCTTCATCATCAGCTGCTTAATCCGCTTCCGCATTTGATTAAAACTCTCCGCTAACTGTCGTACTTCATAAGTACCTTCTTCCTCAATTTCCTTGTCCAAATCCTTATCGTCAAACTGTTCTGCTCTTTTGCTGAGTCTTTGAATAGGTCCTGTAATCTTCTGCACAATATAGCGGTTGATGCAAATTACTAAGATTCCCATACCGCCTAATAAACACCAGATTAAAAGATTTATGGGATATTCCTCATATAAATCTTCTTCTAAAGAGGCAATTCCGATGATTTTCCATCCTGTGTACCCTACCGTTCTCTGACGGACTAAATAACGTTTTCCTTCCAGTTTTTCTTCATGTATTCCATCTGCTGTAATGGGTTTCATTCCCAGTTTTTCTGTATATACACCATGCTGAAGCTGCAAACCTTTGGGATGATAAATCAGTGTTCCATCTGCTGTTTTCATATAAGAATATCCGTAGCTTTCATCCTCCTGCATTTGAAATACTTGAACAATCCGTTGGTACTTTAACGTTCCTGCAAGCACAGCCGGCTGTATCTCTCCGTCATGGTTGATTTCTACAAAACGGTACAGCAAAATATCCTGAAAAGAGCCGTCCTTTTCAAACCATGTCTTTCCCACATGACTCTTTGCCTTCTGCATCATTTCTTTCTGCTTTTCTTTGGAAAGAATCTGCACATCTTCCTGCTGATTTTCATATAAAATGTCTCCCTGGTCATCATATAAAACTAGATTTCCCACCAGATTTTTATTTTCCTCACATACAAAATCCAAAAGTTTTGTAAATCCTTCTTCCTGAAGCTTTTCTTTTTTTATAATTTTATAATATACAGTATCAAAAAAATCGATAGCTTCTTTACATGTCTGCTCTACGCTTTCTGCCAGAAATTCCGTCTGCTGTCCTTTCTTTTCCCTGATAAAATTCTCTAAAATATCTCCCATATAATTCGTGAAAATAATTGCAAGAATAAGGAAAAAAAACACAGCTACCCCTGTCAATGCAGATAAAATCACAGCCTGAATGCTTTGTCTTTGATATCGTTCTTTCCATCTTTTTCTCATATTATTTTTACCTTTCCTACTTGCGGAAATTCGCAGGAGAAACATTCATACACTTTTTAAATACATAGCTAAAATAATTAGACTCCGGATAGCCCACCATTTCACTGATTACTTTTGTTTTATAATCTGTGGTCTTTAGCAGCATGGCAGCTTCCTCCATTCTTTTATTCGTCAAATACGTAATGAAATTGATACCGTGCTCTTTCTTGAAAATATTGGAAAAGTGAGATGGGCTGACATGAAGATATTCACACAACATTTCCACAGACAAATCCGATTGTCTGAAATTCGTGTCAATATATTCTTTTGCTCTCTGTGCCAATAT
>JAHHTO010000115.1 GCA_020024595.1 Schaedlerella sp. | reverse complement strand
TATAGTCATCCATGAGATTAATATTTTCAATTCCCATACTGCTCAGCGACATTTTGTTCAAGCCCTCTTCATAGGCATATCCGGAGTTCCTGTGCATAGTGGAGTATCTGTGCATAAATCTCTGTCAGTTTGTCCCAAGAGCCGATGCAGAAAGCCTGCAGATATGTTTTTGCTGGTATGATTTCGTCGCAATTCTTTGTATGTACCGGACAATAAGCAAAATACCGATCATAGCAATCAAACCTCCGTTCCAACAAAGAATATGCAGAAATGCGGGTTCCAAAACTGTCATAAACAATGATCTAATAAAAGATTACAGGACATCCTCTAATGTCGCCCTTTTCCAAGAGGCAGAATTTATCTGTCTTGACTATATTGACAAAATTCAGATTTTCCTCTATACTAAATCACATGATTCAAATCAACCGATTTAGAAGGAGTGTTATTTATGCCACCAAGAGCAAAATTCACAAAAGAAGAAATTATACACACTGCACTTTCCATTGTTCGCCAAGATGGTGTAGATGCTCTGACCTCTCGTGCATTGGGACAGGTACTGGGAAGTTCTGCAAGGCCGATTTTTACAGTCTTTTACAGTATGCAGGAAGTTCAGCAGGCAGTGATTCGGGCAGCCAAAGATGAATACCGACATCGGGTGGAAATCGGTCTGCAGGATAGCCTGGCCTTTAAGGGTGTTGGTACCCAGTATATTCTGTTTGCCATTCAAGAACCTAAACTGTTTCAGTTGCTGTTTATGTCAGAGCAACCTGAGATTCCAAATCTGAGCGGAGTGCTGCCAATCATTGATGAGAGCTACGATCAAATTCTGGATTCTGTTCAGAAGTCCTATGACTTAGATACGGAAACAGCAAGACGACTCTATCAGCATCTCTGGATCTATACCCATGGAATTGCTTCTCTGTGCGCAACAAAAATGTGTTGCTTTACAGAAGAAGAAATTGACAGAATGATGTCCGAGGTTTTTGCCAGTCTGCTGAAAAACATAAGGGAGGAAGATAAGCATGATTGAAGTAAAGAATTTAACCAAGTTCTACGGTGTAGGTGAAAGCCAGTTACAGGCACTGAAAGGGGTTAGTGCCAAATTTGAGGATGGGGATTATGTGGTGATTCTAGGACCCTCTGGCTCTGGAAAATCCACCTTCTTAAATGCTATTTCCGGTCTGGAAGTACCGGACGACGGTCAGATCCTCTATGACGGAAAGGACATAACCAAGCTAAGGGATGCTGACCTCACCGCCTTCCGTAAGGAGAATGTGGGCTTTATCTTCCAGCAATATTATCTTCTGCCCAACCTGAGTGTGGAAAAGAATGTAAAAATGGGGGCAGATTTAGCAGGAAACAAGGACTACATGTCTATGATTGAGGCTGTTGGCCTTGCTGAAAAGCGCCATAAGTATCCCAGCGAGCTATCCAGCGGAGAACAGCAGAGAGTATCTGTAGCCAGAGCTCTTGCCAAGAAACCAAAGGTCCTCTTTCTGGATGAACCCACTGGGGCACTGGATGAAAAGACAGGACGCCAGGTACTTGACTATATCAGTAAGCTTCAGAAGGAACTGGGATTTACCATAGTCATGGTTACTCACAATCTGAATATTGCGAAAATGGCAAAGACTGTGATCCACATGAACAGCGGTGTAATCCAGTCTGTGGATCGTAATGAAATTCAGAAGTCTGCTTATGAGATTGGATGGTGACTTGGGATGGTTGTAGGAATTAAGGATGCCTTCAAACTGATGGGCATTGTGATTGTGTCGCTTTGTGCAGTGCTGGTCTGCACTATATTTTTAAACTATCAGCTGGATATGTCTCAGATTGAGAACCAGATCCAACCTGGTCCCCAGCAAATGCTCTATGATGCCCAGAAGTCCACTGCCAATATGGTAACGGTTCTCTCAGGCGGCTGTCTGTTGGCCACATCAGTGATCATGATGATCTTTTACATCAAACACTATATCGACACCCATAAGAAGGAACTGGGTATTCTGAAGGCTCTAGGCTGTTCCAGAATGCAAATCGCCATAAACTTCTGGGTTTTTGGAAGCAGTATTTTTCTTGGAACTGCTTTGGGCTTTGGTGGTGGCTATCTGCTGGCTCCAATGTTTTATACATTTAACAATGAAGGAGATCTGATTCCGGATGTGGAGCTTACCTTTCATCCGGAGCTGGTAGTCTATATGGTGGTACTTCCCACTCTGGCTTTTGGTATTCTTGCAATTCTCTATGCCTGCAGGAAACTGAAAACCCCGGTAAACCATCTGCTGAATGATCTGCCCCATGAAAAATCCAGAAAGCACAGCAGGGATAAAGAGAGTTCTAAGTCCTTTCTGGCAGACCTGAAATCCAGTGCACTTCGCAGCCACAAAACCCTGACCTTCTTTGTAATTTTTGCCTCCTTCTGTTTCTCTGCCATGACCCAGATGTCTTTCTCCATGGACGAGTTGGCCAGCAAGATGATGAGCATTATGGTGATGATGATTGGTCTCACCCTGGCCTTTACCACCCTCTATATGGCTATCACAACAGTGATTTCTGGCAATAAAAAGTCCATTGCAATCATGCGGACATTTGGCTATTCCCAGAAAGAATGTACAGGAGCACTGCTTGGCTGCTATCGTCCTATGGCATATCTGGGCTTTGTAATCGGAACGATTTACCAGTATGCACTGCTCAAAATCGCAGTGGATGTGGTATTTGCGGGCATGGAAGGGGTGCCGGAGTATTCCTTTGATTGGACAGCCTTCTTTATCTCTCTGGCTGTATTTGCTGTCTTCTATGACATCCTCATGTATGTCTATTCTAAAAAAATCAAGAAGATTTCTGTAAAGGAAATTATGATGGAATAAAGTCCATGTTTATTAAAGAAATGCCCTAATACATTTACAGAAAACACCCTAAAGTGTTATGTTTATTTTGATTTTTCTAACACCTGTGCGGTATAGAACAGGAATACAGCAAATATGACTATCACAACAAAGAAACCGATAACAGCAGAAAAATGGGACAGTAAATACCCTAAAATTTCTATGTCTTGGAAAGCTCATTGAGCGGAATTATCTTCATATTTTAAATATCCTGAGGCTATCAGAACACTCATTTACACTGCAAATACCATAGAAAGTTTTAACCGTTAACTGAGAAAAGTAACAAAATCAAAATCTGTATTTCCGAACGATAACAGTTTACTTAAAATGCTATATCTTGCACCATGGATATTACTAAAAAAATGTACAGGCAGACGCAAATACTGGGTGCAAATTCATTTTCAGCTTGAGATATTCTTTGCTGACTGATTTCCAGATTAAAATAAAAATCACGAGCTTTCATTTTGAGAAAATATAATAGGCATATAAGCTAAAAAAATCCTAGCTTATATGCCTAATTCACAATTAATAATTCATCATCATTTTGGTCATTTACACAAAGTTTGAAGAACTCTCGTCAATATTGATATGGATTCACTACTCCACCTCATTGCTCTCAAAAGTCGAAATAATCAATTCACTTCTGATTCCGTTTAGTTAAATTTAGGTTCACAGAAATTTAATCATTAATTAGCACAAAAGAATTTTTAAAAATGTCAGTTTATGCTATAATATTTTACAATTTATATGGTTCTTAGTTCTGAATGAATTGATTTGTTTAGCAAAGAGGGTATCTATTGGGGCGATAAACTGAATTTGTATGCCGACTTTTCGAAATATCAGACTAATTGTGTCAAACAGGCTGATGAAAAGTATATGAAACCGATTTTTAACCGTAATGTGAATATTGATATGGTGAAATAAGAGTCTTTAATTATAGATAATACTCTAAAATCAAATCCAATGATGTATAATATAAATATCAGAAGCTTAAATGCTTCATATGCTTAAAAAAACTCTCACTAATAACTACAAATCTAATTGGAACAACGATATGAAACTGAATATGCACTACAGAACTTTGTTCAGTAAGAATATTCTTGCCTGATGAATCTGTTCTTACAAGCTATCGATAATATTTTAAAACTAGGAGAATAAAGTGATGGATAAGAACCTTTATGATATTAAAACCAAAATGGATAATTTTGGTATTGTGCCAAGAGCCAAAATCCAATTAGCTAAAATCCAAGCAATAGAGGCAGAGCAAAAAATTTCTTTTCCTAAGGACTATGTTGCATTCATAACTCAAATAGGAGATGGCTGGGAACAACAGATTGTAAATCATTGCCTTTGGAAGCCGATGAACTCTTTTGAGGAGGAATTGGATACTGAATATATTGGAAAATCATTTCCATATCAGGAAAAATGGATATGGGAAGATACTGACACTGCACCATTACCAGGAGAAAGTGACGATGAGTGGGATGCAAGAGTAGATGAATTGTTGTTGCCAACGAACTTTGGCAATCTCCCGTTGACAATGGGCGAGAGTGGAGAAATGTTCCATTTAATTATTGATGGAGCGGAAAAAGGGAAAATATGGGTGTTTACAGATATAGGAATTGCACCCTGTTTACCGAAGATTGAATTTCTGCCATGGATTGATGCATGGCTTAGCGGGAAACGAGACTTTTTCTAAAACCCCTATTGCAGAGCATTTGAGTGAGAACAACAGCAAGATTGAAACCATGGCACAGGAGTGTATTGCGGTGATGAAGAAGCTCCCTTTAAAAGTGACAATAGCAATGATGCACTTGTGTTTTTGCAAGAAAATACACTCCCAAATTGGACTTTGCAAACTTCCCCAAAAAGCTGATTGAAAAGGATTGGGGCATGACCTATCTTGTGCCTGACGACAGGCAAACAGATGAAGAATTGAAAAAACAGACAAATCAGAAAATTGATGATTTGCCAGGTGAACAGCAGTTATTGATGTCAGATCAAATTATTTTAGCCACAGTATTTGGGTAAATCAAAATAACAGGCAAGATAGCTGCTGAAACTTGCTTATTCCTCACTTAATCGCTGGGAACGACTATATCATCTTGTGTGGGGGTGGATGGAAGAAGAACCGCCATATAATATTTTGTCGATGCGTCCTGATTTAGAGCGTTTTGAGAAAGAACGCTCAGAGAGGATTATATAAGTAAGTACATCAAGCATTTGAAAAAAATAGGCTTATGAGGGATAAAATGAACTGGAAATTTGAAAAAGCTGCCTTTGATGGCAAGTGTCAGCTATTTGGGGTGAACATATTTGACTATGACTGGCAGACCACTGGACAGTGTGTACATGTCAAGGACCCACACTACTGGCAGGACTTCACTTTTGAGGTATGGCAGGTAGAGATTGATGGGCAGCTCCGACGCTTTGCTGCTGGGGAGTTCTCCAACTGTGTGGGGGGATTTTATTTGGAGCAAGATAAATGAAAAGAGAGTGTGGGCGTATGAGCCGAGTGGTTGATGAACCTTACTTTACATATAATGCATACAATGCCCAAACCTCCAGTATTCAGGTGAAATGCCTCAAATGCCACGGTTTGGGTGTTGTGACAGCGGATGATGACAATGCTTATTTTAGGTGCTTGAGCTGCGGCCATCAAGAGGCCAAAGAGCGGACAGTCTACTGCTATGATGTCCACAACCAGTGTGCAAGCACTACGTCCAATACTACCTGAGTAAATATTGAAGATGGAGCAAGGCAGCACTTTTCCGTTCTCTATGTGGCCTGTCCCTATTGCGGGGCAACTATGTCGGGAGAGGTTCACAAGACGGTGCAGGCTTTATCCTATGTTGAGGAGATCAAGGACGAAAATGAACCCTATTTCGTTTTGGAGCTGTGGTTCCATGCCTCCTTTTAGGGCAAGCCGGTTTGAGCACTCAACCGGGAACACCTTGCCTATCTGATCGATTATCTTAGCACCGACCTGTGGAAAAAAGCCGTTCATCATTCCAAGGAAAACTCAGGCCGACCATCTTCCTACCTTTATGAAAACCACAAAAAATCGGGAGCCCACCGTGAAGCTGCTGGAGGAATTGCAGAAACATAACCTCTCAGAACTAGCCTCTGAGATTGCCCCAGACTTGGCGCTGCTAGCTGAGACAGTGGAATATGGACTGAAAACGCTCCTTACCCATATGAAATTGGTGCAGGGTTATGCCACCCTGCTGTATGAAATGACTTGACAGGGCAATGCCCTATGAAATATTTGGAGGAAAACATGATAGAAATTAAAGGAAAATACAACGAGGCCAGGATTTTCACTGATATGGTGGACAGTGCCTCTATCGCACAGGTCCAAGAGCTGTGCAATCAAGAATTTACAACAGGCAGCCGCATTCGGCTGATGCCTGACATTCATGCCGGCAAAGGCTGTACCATAGGCACCACTATGACCATCACCGATAAGGTGGTGCCAAATTTGGTGGGGGTTGACATCGGATGTGGTATGGAAACTACTCGCATTCGGGAGGGTCGGCTGGAGCTTCAAAAGCTGGACAAACTAATCTATGAAAAGATTCCCTTCGGCTTTTCTATCCGTGACAAAGCCCATCGATATGCTGGCAATATCGACCTAAGCCAGCTGCATTGTGCCAAATTTGTGGATTTACTGCGGGCGGAAAAAAGTATTGGCACTCTGGGTGGCGGCAACCACTTTATCGAGGTGGACAGGGACGATGAGGGCAACCTGTATATCGTAATCCATTCCGGCAGCCGTCATCTGGGGGTGGATGTGGCCAGCTACTATCAGAATGCAGGTTACAAGCTGCTAAACCACACTGACGACATCTCTTTGGAGGCACTGGTTACCCAAATGAAAGCAAATGGCCAGGAGAAGAAAATTCAGAAAGAACTGAAGAAACTGAAAAACCTCAAGCAAACCAGCATTCCCAAAACCTTAGCCTATGTATCCGGGGAACTGTTTGAGCAGTACATTCACGACATGAAGATCGTCCAGCAGTTCGCCATGCTCAACCGACAGGCCATTATGGATGAGATCGTTAAGGGTATGAAACTCCATGTGGAGGAGCAGTTCACCACTATTCACAACTATATCGACACCGACGCCATGATCCTGCGGAAAGGAGCTGTATCTGCAAAAGCCGGAGAACAGTTGCTCATACCCATCAATATGCGGGACGGAAGTCTTCTTTGTGTGGGCAAGGGCAACGAGGACTGGAATTTCTCCGCTCCACATGGTGCCGGCCGCCTGATGAGCCGGGCGGTTGCTAAGCAGTCCTTTACCGTTTCTGAGTTTAAAAAGCAAATGGCGGAGATCTACACCACTTCTGTGAGCAAGGCCACCCTAGATGAGTGCCCCATGGCCTACAAGGGGATGCAGGACATTCTGGACAACATTGGTCCTACGGCGGATGTTGTGAAGATTATCCGCCCCATCTACAACTTCAAGGCCGGTGATGAGGAATAACGCTTTCAGGCAATGTAAATAACAAATGAAATTTGTGATAGAAAAGCAGATGACTGTGTTACTTAATAAGTTGAGCAAAATCAATTTCCAGGAATTAGATATAGACGATTTCTTAGATAAAAGAGACAGTGATAATTTTGACATTGACAAATCAACACTATATTTACTAAAAACTATGTATATCAACAAGTTAGTAATAACTAACTGTAAAATTCTATGAAGAATATGATTCCAATAGTTTAATAATTCCTTTTCTAATAATGGTATTGGCATTAAAACAGCTTAAAAACTTCCTGAAAATACATTTTCAGAATATGTTGATTTTATTGTATTCACATTGGTAAATGATGC
>JAHHTO010000114.1 GCA_020024595.1 Schaedlerella sp. | reverse complement strand
ACCGGAACTACAAGTACTCCTTTACGGATTGCCGTCTCTAGCGTCTCTTTTGTTCTGTTTGTCATTCTATGCTTGCTATTTACAGATGTCTCGTCAATATCCACTGCAAGTAATTTAATTTCCATTCTGTCTCTCCCTTTTTTCTAATAGTAATTCTTTATTAGATACATCACTTTTTATGATATGCTTTCAATTTTATGCATGTCATAAGTATACCACTTCATCCGATTTACTCAACGATAAAAATTTCTGATATCTGTAATCCATATATTCATTTTTCTTGTTTTATTTTTTGATATAGCTTATAATAATACAGGTATTTCAAATACTATTTTACAAGTTCCAAAAGAATTTTAAGAAAGAAAAAGAGTAAAACATATGAAATTAAGAAGTAAACTAGCAATCAAATGTGCCAAAATCACAAGCACACTGATTAAAAAACTGAATCGTGGAAGCGGCGTAACACTTCCAGGATATGTAGCACGTATTATCGATCCGAAGATTTTAAGTACTATGTCTAATATGGTACGTGAAAAGACGATCGTCACCATGGGCACCAATGGGAAAACAACAACTAACAGTATTCTCTACCATGCACTGGCAGCAGAGGGTAAAAAAGTAATTATCAATCGTACCGGTGCCAACATGCTCAATGGAATCATCTCTGCTTTCGTTCTTTCTACAGACAAGAAAGGACAATTAGACGCAGATTATGCGTGTATTGAGGTAGACGAAATTGCTTCTGTAAAAGTACTGCCCCAGTTGCGGCCCGACTGTGCTCTGCTTACTAATATTTCCCGTGATCAGCTTGACCGTTTCGGTGAGGTGGACATCACATACAACACAGTAAGAGGTGCCATCAACAGTACACCGACGACAAAGCTGGTCATCAACTGTGATGATATTCTCTCCTACTCTCTTGCAGCAGATGGAAAGAATCCTTACATCACTTATGGTATTAATGAACAGATTTTTGATGACATTTCTCGTTCTGAAATTCGAGAAAGTATTTTCTGCCGCTCCTGCGGAAAGAAACTGGAATATGCCTTCTTCCACTATGGACAGCTTGGTATTTATCATTGCCCGAACTGTGGTCTGAAACGCCCTGAACCGGATTATACTGCAGAAAATATCCTGTTCCATGACGAGGTATACTCCTTTGACATTGATGGTATGGAAATTGATTCAACATCCCGTACTCCATACAACATTTACAATACACTTTCTGCTTATGCAGCCCTTCGTGCAATGGATGCACCGACAGAGCATTTCAAAGCTACCATTGAGTCTTTTGATTACGGAAATAACCGTGAAGACATATACACTATCAACGGTGCACGTGTACAGCTCCATCTGGCAAAGAATCCCATCGGATTTCAGCAGAAGATTTCTCTCGTACTCAAAGATCCGAATCCGAAGGATGTCATCATTCAGATCAATGACACCTATCAGGACGGAGAAGATGTTTCCTGGCTTTGGGATGTAGACTTCCAGTATCTTGCTGATGCAAATGTGAAGACAATCCTGACTAATGGAACAAGACGTCACGACATGGGGCTTCGTCTGAAATATGAAGATATTCCGTGCGGCTCCACAACGGATATGGAAAAATCTATTGTAGACCTGACAACCAACGGAACAAAGAATTTGTATGTTATCGTAAATTATTCCGGACTATATCGTACAAATCATCTGTTGCGTACATTGGAAAAAGGATCTTCTACAACAAATACCGAGAAAGGAGGGAACTAAAACATGAATATGAAGTTAACCATCGGACATTTGTATCCGGATCTTTTGAATCTTTACGGTGACCGCGGTAATATTCAGTGTTTCCGCAAGCGTCTGGAATGGCGCGGTATCGAAGCCGAAGTGATCCCTTTTCTCTCCGATGACAAAATTGATTTTTCCAAACTGGATCTTGTACTCCTCGGAGGTGGTTCCGGCCGTGAACAAGAGCTTGTTTGCAAATATCTACAGGAAATCAAGGACGATTTCAAAAGTTATGTAGAAAATGATGGAGTTGTCCTCGCAGTCTGTGGAGGATATCAGCTTCTTGGAAAATACTATAAAACAAAGGACAAGTTGATCGAGGGGCTTGGCATTCTGAATATCACAACAGAATGGGAGCCGGAGCGTCTGATTCGAAACATCGTATTGAACTCTCCGCTTTTTGATACTCCCGTTGTCGGCTTTGAAAACCACGGAGGACGTACCTATATCGGTGATCACACTCCATTCGGAAAGGTATTCTTTGGACTCGGAAATACCGGGAAGTCCGGATACGAAGGAGTCGTATACAAGAATGTTATTGCGACTTATCTCCATGGTCCTCTCCTTCCAAAAAATCCGCATGTATGCGATTATCTGTTAGAACGTGCGCTGAAACGCAAATACGGTGAAAATATAAAGCTAGAGCCATTGCCGGATGAACTGGAACACAAAGCAAATCATTGTATCGTAGATCGCTACAGCGATAAAAAATACGTACTCAAAGAGACCATCAAACGATATACCTAAAACTATCTATAATACAGATAAATCATAACATCACAAAAGCGATGATACTGGGAAAAATATATCAACTCCCCATATCATCGCTTTTTACTTAATCCTTTTGCCTATCTTATAACTACAATCTTTGAAAATGACTATATTAGTTATTTTTCTTCTCAAATCCCTGCCTGATCGCCTTCATCAACTGAATAATTGGCAGATTTGCGGCTGCAAGTCCATATACAGTCAAAAGCTGTGTTAACGTCAATGTCTGTACTTTAAAGACTCCCTGCAATGCCGGAGTTATCATAACAGATGTGATCAACAAGAAGCCAATTAAAAATGCACCGATCAGATAAATATTATTGAAAAACCGATTTGTAAAGATGACCGGTTTATCTTCTTTACAGTTAAATCCATGCACCAGACGCGCCGTACACAATGTTCCGAAAGCCATGGTACTTGCAAGCAGCGCATTTCCTCCACGATATCCAATCAAGAACGCGATCATTGTCGTAACACCGATCGACAAACCTTCGGTTCCGATCTTTGTCAGAAATTCTCTCGTCAAAATAGATTCATTCATCGGACGTGGTTTCTCATCCATCACATCCTTGGAATGTGGTTCAAGACCAAGTGCTATTGCCGGTAAACTGTCTGTCAACAGGTTGATAAACAACAAATGTACCGGAGCAAACGGCACCGGAAGTCCTACGATCGAAGCATACAATACAGCAAGAATTGCTCCGAAGTTACCAGACAGCAAGAACTGAATGGAACTCTTAATATTGCGGTATACATTTCGTCCATTTTCTACTGCCTTTACGATCGTTGCAAAATTATCATCAGTCAATACCATGGAAGCCGCATCCTTGGATACTTCACTTCCGGTAATTCCCATTGCGACACCGATATCTGCCTGTTTCAGTGCAGGAGCATCATTCACACCATCCCCCGTCATAGAAACAATATTTCCCTTTTCCTGCCATGCACGTACAATACGGATTTTATGTTCAGGTGAGACGCGTGCATAAACAGAAATTCCTTCTACAAAGTTTTTCAGCTCTTCGTCTGATAAGGAATCAATTTCTGCACCTTCACACGCTTCTGATTCATCCTGAAGGATTCCGATTCGTTTCGCAATTGCTGCAGCAGTCACCTTATGATCACCTGTGATCATGATCGGGCGGATTCCGGCACGTTTGCACTCTGCAACTGCCATCTTGGACTCTTCTCTCGGCGGATCCCTCATATCGATCAAACCTATGAAAATCAAATCCTGCTCATCTTCAATACACAATTCCAGATCATCAGCAACTTCTTTATATGCAAATCCAAGTACACGAAGTCCCTCTCTGGAAAACTCTTGATTCTGTGCTTCGATCAGTGCTCTATCCTTATCTGTGATTGTACGAACCTCACCATCCATCCGGATACGGTTCATTCTCTCAAGGAGCACATCGACGGCACCCTTGACAATCATCACCGGCACACCGTCAATTGTGTGCTTTGTAGACATCAGCTTTCTGTCACTGTCAAACGGATTCTCGCTCTCACGCGGATATCTTTCACGTATCTGCTGTGCATATACCCCTAGCTTGCTTCCAATATTGATCAAAGCAGTTTCTGTCGGATCTCCAATTTCCACACCGTCTACATTTGTAGAATCATTACACAAAATACTGGATAGAAGTAAGAAATTCACATCCGGGTCTTTTATGTCAATTGTATCAGCCGGAATGCGTGTATCGTTTACGTAATAATCTTCTACGGTCATTTTATTCTGTGTCAGCGTTCCTGTTTTATCAGAGCAGATAATGGATACGCTTCCAAGACCTTCAACAGCCTGCAATTTACGAATAATCGCATGTTCTTTCGCCATTTTTTGGGTACCGAAAGATAATACAATCGTTACAATCGAGCTGAGTGCTTCCGGAATTGCAGCGACAGCAAGAGCTACCGCAAACAAGAAAGCATCTCCGATATTACCACCGCGAAGCACATTAATTCCAAACAGGATTCCACAGAAAATCAAAATAATTATGGATAGTTTCTGTCCGAACTGATCCAGATTGATCTGCAATGGTGTACTCTTCTCGGAAGTTGTCTTCAAAAGACTTGCGATCTTACCTACTTCGGTCTGCATTCCCACGCCTGTCACAAGAAAAGATGCGCGTCCGTAAGTAACAAAACTTCCGGAATATACCATGTTCACACGATCACCAAGCGGTACTTCTTTTTTAATTTCATCTGTATTTTTTTCTACACCGAGACTTTCTCCTGTCAGCGCACTTTCATCCACTTTCAGACTTGCACATTCCAGAATACGTCCATCTGCCGGGATATAATCCCCTGCATCCAGCATAACAATATCTCCTACAGTAACCTCTGAAGACGCTACCGGAACAATCATTCCATCACGCAACACCTTTGCCTCCGGTCCTGAAAGTTTCTTCAGACTATCCAGAGACTGCTCTGCTTTCACAGTCTGCACGGTTCCAAGAATTGCATTAATTGTAATTACGATTAAAATAACGATCGCACTCTCCGCATCTCCCAAAAATCCCGATACAATTGCCGCAAAGATAAGAATAATAACAAGGAAATCCTTAAACTGCTCCAGAAAAATCTGAATCGTTGTTTTTTTCTTGCCTTCCACCAATTCGTTTGGTCCGTACTTTTCCTGATGAGCCCGAACCTGATCCGCAGTAAGTGGTTCCTGGGTTCCATTGACCTGTTGTTTCACTTCTTCTGCCGACATCTGATAAAATTCACTCATATCGTTTCCTCCTGTCCTTATGAATGCAATAAATATTCATCTTCTATGATATAACTATAAAAATGAGACCTCTATTGCACACAAAAATATGCAATAAAAGTCTCACTGTTTAATCACGATACGGATAACAACTGTCATCGTACTGACGATATCGCGCACATCTGTATATTACAAATGCCAATTACTCCCTTTTATCGAAATTAACTATAAACTGTTTTCTCCGAAATGTCAACAAATTTTTTGCTTTATATCACATACCGAGCTTTTCTGCAATTTCTTTTGCTGCTGTTGTATTTGCCACACCACCTTCACCGGTTTCCCGAAGAGAACTGTGCATGGACTCTCCGATTTCTCGCATAGCATCAATCACCTGATCCGGGGGAATCCGGCTTGTAATTCCTGCCAGTGCCATATCTGCACTTGCCAGTGCATTTACTGCACCGATGACATTCCTCTTCACACAGGGAACTTCTACCAGTCCGGCTACCGGATCACAAACAAGACCAAGCAGATTTTTCAATGCCATCCCTGCCGCATGCATGATCTGTTCTGAATCTCCACCTCGCAAACTTACAAGTGCACCGGCTGCCATTGCAGAAGCAGAGCCAATCTCCGCCTGGCATCCGCCAGCCGCTCCTGCAATAAATGCCCGTGACGCGATCACCTGCCCGATTCCTGCCGCCACATACAGACTTTCGATAATCTGCTCTTCTGTTACAGTTTTCTTCTGATAAAGAGGAACCAGCACTGCTGGAAGCACTCCGCATGCACCCGCTGTTGGCGCTGCCACGATCCTCTTCATACAGGCATTCGACTCTCCCATCTGAAGTGCCTGAACAATGACCTGTGCAGTAAAGTCACCACTGAGCGTTCCACCCTTCTGTCGATACACTTCCATCTTGCCGCCCATGCCGCCTACCAGACCACTGTTGGAAGATAATGTTTCATCATATTCCATACTGGCAGTTAGCATCGCTTTCCACATTTCCCGCATTGTCTCTATTGACTCTTCTTTCGTCACCGTGCGTTCATTAACATCATCCAGCATCACTGCACACCAAAACGGAATCTGATGCTCCTTTCCAAATTCTGCTATTTCCTCCAAAGACTGATATGCCATACTTTTTCTCTCCGTTCCTGTTCTCTGTTATTACCAGATCTACCCTCTTGCAACATTATACATCTGCACCATTCAAATAGGTCACTTTCATGATTCCTTTTTTCTGTTCCAGCCAGTGGACTGCATCTTCTGGTACCGGCTGATCGATCTCAATTACCATGACCGCATCTCCTCCGCGCTTATTTCGATATAACTGCAGCGTTGCAATATTAATTCCACGTTGTGCTAGCATCGTTGTCACCTCTGCAACATGCCCCGGATGGTCTTGATTATGCACGATCAAGGTTGATCCTGCTCCTGTACAATTCACTGTTATTCCATCTAGTTTATTGATCAAAATCCGACCTCCCCCAAGAGAAGAGGCCTGCACTTCTAGAGTATTATCCATTCTATCTGTAACAACGAGCCTTGCCGTATTCGGATGTCCTCCGGCAATCTGTATATTCTCAATGGAAATTTCCAATCCCTGCTCTTTTGCAATTTCAAAACTCTCTGGAATCCGCATATCATCTGGCTTCATCCCCAAAAGACCTGCAACCAATGCTCTGTCTGTACCGTGTCCACGCCCGGTTGCCGCAAAAGAACCATGCAATCCAATGTTCGCCTTCTTTGGTGTACTACCCAACAATGTTCTTGTCACATAGCCGATTCGAACTGCACCGGCCGTATGCGAACTCGACGGACCTACCATTATAGGTCCCAAAATATCAAATAGGTTCATTCCTGATAACTCCTCTGTCGTATATTCTCTGATTTTTAGTATATCAAACCATTTGCAAAATATCCACCTGTATTCTCAAAATACGAATCTACGATACAGAAAAAAAGCAAATATAAAAAATGCTCTGAAAGAATCCATTTCTCTCAGAGCATTCTGAACACTATTTAAATTGATATATTTTCTTTTATATTGTAAATCAACAATATAGAATCTCTTTAGAAATTATACAATTCCCTGTGCTGTCATTGCATCTACAACCTTCTCAAATCCGGCAATATTTGCACCTACGACAAAGTTACCCTTAAATCCATACTTCTCAGCCGCATTGTATGCATTGTGACAGATATTTACCATGATGTCTTTTAATTTGGCATCCACTTCTTCAAATGACCAGCTCAGACGTTCACTGTTCTGAGACATCTCAAGAGCGGAAGTAGCAACACCACCTGCATTTGCAGCCTTGCCCGGTGCAAAGATAACACCATTCTCCTGCAGGTATTCCGTTGCTTCCAGAGTTGTCGGCATGTTTGCTCCCTCAGCTACTGCTGTTACGCCATTTGCAACAAGAGCTTTTGCATCATCCAACAACAGTTCGTTCTGCGTTGCGCATGGAAGTGCGATATCAACTTTTACAGTCCATACACC
>JAHHTO010000113.1 GCA_020024595.1 Schaedlerella sp. | reverse complement strand
ACATACTTGCTTTTTCTTTTGCGGTTCTTTTACGGAAATTATCAAATTCTGCCATCTGTCGGGTCAGACGATCTGTAAGTTCTTCAATTTTCTCATCTTTTTTATCTTTTTTCTTCTTTTTTCCAAAAAGTCCTTTTCCCGATTCTTTCTCTTCATCAGACTCTTTTTCATTCTCAGCTGCTTCCTCTGTTCCGGATTCTTCTGAATCTCTCTCTTCGATAT
Organism: Schaedlerella sp.; assembly: GCA_020024595.1. Classification (GTDB taxonomy): domain Bacteria; phylum Bacillota; class Clostridia; order Lachnospirales; family Lachnospiraceae; genus Schaedlerella. Next base: position 7,563 of record JAHHTO010000113.1, on the reverse strand, counting down.
CAGCCTCTTTTGAGTCTTTTGAAACCTCTTCTGCCTCAGAAGCCTCCTGCTCAGCTTTTGCCTTTGCCTCTTCTACAGCTTCTTTTACCATATCTTCTTTGCTCATACTTTCTGCCACCAGCTATTCACCTTCCTATTCTTTTGAATCTTTGTAGTAAATCGCATCCAACTCACTTTGAAGAGTTTTTAGTGATTTCATAACATGCTCATAATCCATACGCTTCGGACCGATGATACCGATGGTACCTTTCATGCCCTCGCCGAGTTCGTAGGTTGCTGTAACAACACTGCAGTCCTTCATCGTCTTCACCGGCGCCTCATCACCGATATATACCTGAATTCCGTGATTTTCCTCACTAGAAAGCGTCTCGCTTACCAATTCAGCAAGCTGCTGTTTCTCTTCAAATGCACTGATAATTTCCTGTGCACTCTGCCTGTCGCTCAGCTCCGGATACTTGAAAATATTCGTTGCCCCGCTTGTGTAAATCTCCATGTCATCATCTACATGGATGATTTCAGCTACCGCATCCAACACATTACCGATTACCTGACTATGGATTCCTGCCTGGTCTTTCAGTCTTGCGATCAATCCAAGATTGATCTCCTCAATGGACATTCCGTTAAGAGTTGTATTCAGAAGCATATTCAGCTTTAGAAGTGTCTCATTATCGAGTCCGCCAGGTACCTCTATAATCTTGTTTTTGATTACATTTCCGCCCATCACAATCACTGCTACAACCTGTTCCTCGTTCACTTGGGACAGTTGAATGAACTTCAATGTATTCCGGCGGTTAATCGGTGCTGAGACCATGGTTGCATAATTGGTATTTGCTGCCAGTACTTTCGCAGCCTGCTTTAACACCTTATCAACTTTATCCGTCTTTTCCAGCATCGTGCTTTTCAACTCTTCGAGTTCATGCTCCTTCTCCTCCATCAGCATATCCACATACAGTCGATATCCCTTATCTGAAGGAATCCTCCCTGCCGAAGTATGGGGCTGGAAAATGTATCCCAAATCTTCCAAATCCGCCATCTCATTGCGAATCGTCGCAGAACTCAAATTCAAATCTGTTGATTTAGAAAGGGTTCTTGAACCAACCGGTTCTCCGGTCTCCAGATAATTCTGAATAATGGCTCTCAATATAGTATGCTTTCTTTCACTTAATTCTATTTCTAGTGCCATGGTTCCTCCTTTCTTTTTTGCTATTAGCACTCGTTTATTTTGAGTGCTAACACCTTTCGTATATTAAGATAGCACCTGCTCTTCTTTTTGTCAACACTGTTTCTATATTTTTTATTTCATCATACAGCATTTTAGGTTATCGCTCCCTTAATCGCTGTTGAAAACTTAAGTGCACATAGAATCGTATTCAGAAACACACTCTAATACACAAAAGACACTACTTCATGTTTCTTTTTTCTTTTTGAACAGATATCACATGATGTATCGCCGTAAACGGATGATAAAAAATCATTCTGGGACCTGCGTATCGCATAACTTTTTTTATCTTTTCACGCATTTCTGGTTTATAGCAGTGAACTTTACAATTCACGCAAAATGATTTTGTTTCCATAAAAGGGCAGCGATCCGAGCGTTCTTTCGCGTACTGCAGCATTTCCGCACATTCCGGACACAGTCTATCTTTTTTAGGTGTTTTATGCACTTTTCTGCAATACAATGTAACCATGTCTTCTACAATTGCTTTTTCCTTTTCTCTTTTATCTTGCATCTTTTTCAAATATCTTCTCCTACTTTCTTTGAAAATAAGGTAATTGTCTGTTTATTACGTATTGATTCATTCTAGCACATACAGAATACTCTGTATAGAATGTTTTCACCATTCTTAAATAAAACACGTGAATAGAATGTATATTGAATAATGCATAAAAATATCGTAATATAGGTTGCGGACGGATACTTCATTGATTCCTAGTACCCATCTCTATTCATTATTTATAAGAGGAGATCTCAGATTCATTATGAAACAATTATTTGAATTATATTTTGCCTTTCTTCGCATCGGTGGTCTGACCTTCGGTGGCGGTATGGCAATGCTCCCTATGCTGAAACGAGAAGTCGTTGAAAAATATGGCTGGTCTACAGAAGAGGAACTTTTGGATATTTATGCTATCGGGCAGTGCACTCCAGGCATCATTGCCGTAAATACTGCTACCTATATTGGCTATCAGCAAAAGGGCGTTCCTGGAAGTATTTTTAGTACCCTTGGAATGATTACACCATCTATTATTATCATCACTTTGATTGCAACTATTTTGAAAAACTTTATTGATCTGCCAATTGTTCTTCATGCTTTGGCTGGAATCCGTATTGCAGTCTGTGCCTTGATGCTCCAGACTGTATATTCTCTGGCAAAAACAAGTATAAAAAACAAACTTGGCCTGCTCATTTTCCTTATCGGATTTTTGACAGCTACTTTTACACCGGTTCCGACTATTCTTCTTGTTATACTGGCAGCTGGAATCGGAATTATAACATATACACGAAAGGCAGATCATTAAGTCATGATATTTTTGGTTCTTTTCTTTGAATTTTTTAAAATTGGTCTTTTTGCCATCGGCGGGGGTATGGCTACAGTCCCTTTTTTGATGGAATTAGCAGAACGCTACCCATGGTTTACACCTTCTGAGCTGGCAAATATGATCGCGATCAGCGAAAGTACACCGGGGCCGATTGGAATTAACATGGCAACCTATGCAGGTTTTAATGCGGCAGGATTTGTGGGGGCACTCTGCGCCACCTTTAGCCTGATCGCTCCCTCTCTTATTATCATTATTATCATCGCAAAATTCATGTCCGATTTCAGCGAAAATAAATATGTCAAAGGTGCTTTCACCGGCATCCGACCCATGATTGCCGCATTGATCGGCTATGCGGTATGGCAGATTGCCATAATTACATTTGCAGATACAAGTGGCCCTGATATCATCTTCCACTATGATGCTGCCATTATCTGTGTGATACTACTACTGTTATTCCACTGGAAACCTGTCAAAAATCTGCATCCGATTATCTGGATCGCTGTCGGTGCAGTACTTGGTATTGTTTTTCAATTATAATAGAATGCCGGAAAGCATAACAATTATACTTCCGGCATTCTCAAGTATTTTATAGCAAAAATTTTTCAAACACATAGTTACTGATATCAATTCCTCTTTTTGTCAGTCTCACTCTCTCGTTTTTACATTCCAAAAGCCCGTCTTCTTCCAGTTTCCAAAGTTGGTCTCCATATATTCTCTCCAACTCTTTTCCAAAACATTTTTTGAAGTCTGCTCTACTGATGCCCTCCATCCTACGAAGTCCCAGAAACATAAATTCTTCCATTTCATCAGCTTGATCCAGCTTTTCATACTCTTCATGAAGTTCTTTTTGATTCCATACCGCATCTATATATGCATCATATTTCGAAAGATTGCGAAAACGCTGCTTGTCTATCAGAGAAGATGCGCCCAAACCAATTCCCAGATATTCTATCCGTTGCCAATATCCTTCATTATGCCTGCATTCATATCCTTTTTTTGCATAATTGGAAATCTCATATCTGTTATAACCATATTCTTTTAACAGTCTTTCTGTATCTTCATATATAAGACGTTCTATATCCTCATCTGGAAGTGCCGGCCGTACTTTCTGCTTTTCTGCTGATTCGCCATACCATTCATAAAACGGAGTGCCTTCTTCTATTATCAAACTATAGGCAGAAATGTGTTCAGGTTGCAGCTCGGCCACTGTACGCAATGTCTTTCTCCAGCTTTCCGGTGTCTGTCCGGGAATTGCAGAAATCAAATCTACATTCACGTTTGTAAATTCCTTTTTCCGAAGAAGAAAATATGTTTGTAAAAATTGCCCATAAGTATGAATTCTTCCCAGCATTTGGAGCTCCCTGTCATTTACTGACTGAAGCCCGATACTGATGCGATTGATCCCTGCACTTCTCCATGCATCTGCTTTCTTCTCTGTCACTGTCCCCGGATTCATTTCTATTGTAATTTCAGCCCCCGTATCTATCTCAAAACTTTTCCTCAAAGCAGCAAAAATCTGCTCGATCTGAACAGGTGACAATATGGACGGTGTTCCTCCACCGACAAAAATTGTTGTTACATGATAATCCTGATACGCATTTCGATATCCTTTTATTTCCTCGATCAGCGTATCTACATATTCCTGCTTTTTCTCTTCATCTCCCGGAGCGGATAAAAAGTCGCAATAAGCACATTTCTTAACACAAAACGGAATATGAAGATACAGTTCTAACGTTCGTCTTTTACTCATAACTATTCAAATGATATTGGAGCATGAAACTTAATCATCATCCAGCTTCAGCACACTCATAAATGCTTTCTGCGGAATCTCTACATTACCGACCTGGCGCATTCGTTTCTTTCCTTCTTTCTGCTTCTCCAAAAGCTTCTTCTTTCGGGAAATGTCACCGCCATAACATTTTGCCAACACGTCTTTCCGCATTGCTTTCACTGTTTCGCGTGCAATGATCTTACTGCCAACAGCTGCCTGGATCGGAATCTCAAAAAGCTGTCTCGGAATCTCCTGTTTCAACTTCTCACACATCTTTCTTCCACGTTCATAAGCTGTGGCACTATGTACAATAAAGGAAAGTGCATCCACTTCTTCCTTATTGATTAAAATATCTAACTTCACAAGATCGGAACGTTCGTATCCAAGCAGTTCATAATCAAAGGAGGCATATCCTCTTGAACGGGATTTCAATGCATCAAAGAAATCATAGATAATTTCGTTCAACGGCAGGTGATAATTCAGAACTGCCCGTTTCTCTTCAATATACTCCATCCCCTGATAAATTCCTCGTCGTTCCTGACACAAATCCATGATTGCTCCGATAAACTCGGATGTAACCATAATTTCTGCTTTTACCAGCGGTTCTTCCATATATTCAATCTCCGCCGGATCCGGAAGATTAGTGGGATTCGTTAGATCGATCACTTCTCCGTTCGTTTTGTGTACCTTATAAATAACACTGGGAGCTGTCGTCACCAAATCCAGGTTATATTCACGCTCCAACCGTTCCTGAATAATCTCCAAGTGTAAAAGTCCCAAAAATCCACATCGGAATCCGAACCCAAGCGCAACTGATGTTTCTGCTTCAAACTGCAAGGCAGCATCGTTCAACTGCAATTTTTCTAATGCATCACGCAAATCTGGATATTTTGCCCCATCTGCCGGATACATTCCACAGTACACCATCGGATTGACCTTCTTATACCCCGGCAATGGTTCTGCACACGGATTCGCAGCATTGGTGACTGTATCACCTACACGGGTATCCTTTACATTTTTCAAACTGGCCGTAAAATAACCGACCATTCCGGCACTCAACTCATCACACGGAATGAACTGTCCTGCACCAAAATATCCAACCTCTACAACCTCAGCTTTTGCACCGGTTGCCATCATCAAAATCGGGGTCCCTTTTCTAATACGCCCCTCTTTGATGCGGCAAAATACGATAACACCTTTATAAGAATCGTAAACCGAATCAAAAATCAATGCCTGCAACGGTGCATCTGCATCCCCTTCAGGCGCTGGGATCTGATGTACGATAGCTTCCAGCACATCCTCTACATTTACCCCTGTCTTTGCTGAAATCAACGGCGCATCTTCCGCATCCAGCCCGATCACATCTTCGATTTCCTCTTTCACACGATCCGGATCTGCACTTGGCAGATCAATCTTATTAATTACCGGCGTAACATCCAGATCATGATCCAACGCCAGATATACATTTGCCAATGTCTGCGCCTCCACACCCTGGGCAGCATCCACTACAAGAATAGCTCCATCACAGGCTGCAAGACTTCTAGACACCTCATAATTGAAATCCACATGTCCCGGTGTATCGATCAGGTTTAAAATATATTCTTCTCCATCTTTCGCTTTGTATACAGTACGCACTGCCTGAGACTTAATCGTAATGCCTCGTTCCCGCTCCAAATCCATATTATCCAGCACCTGAGACTGCATTTCACGACTGGTTAAAAGTCCGGTCTTCTCAATGATCCGGTCCGCCAGTGTAGACTTTCCATGATCAATGTGTGCAATAATACAAAAATTCCGAATTTTACTCTGCTCTATTTCTGACACTTCTTTCTTCCTTCCAACTTTCATGTTTCTTATTGCATATAAGTATTAATCCCACTCTTCTGACATAAATACAAATCAGATTCTTAAAATTCTAATACTGTCGACTCAGTATATCATATGCTTCCGTCTGCTGACAAGAACTATCCTGCAGTTGTCTGCTCAACTGTTCTGATCATTCCCATTATCATCTACTTTCTTGGCTGTATTTCACAAGAAATATCTCCACTGCCAGATGGTCTGCCAGAAGTCCGGTTTTTACACTCTGTTCGATATCTGCACTATCTTCCAAAATCTTTCTAAGCTCCCCGCTCCGAAATAATTTTGCCTGTTCCATGTATTTCCCCACAGCAAATGGATGAAGCCCTGCTTTGGCTGCAATTTCTTTCTTTCCATACCCTTTTTTCACAAGCAGCTTTACTTGATACAAACCACGATACTGACGGGTGAGTAAAAATAGAATTCGCATCGGAGGCTCTTTGAGTGCCAACAAGTCGTAATACAAATCCAACGCCCTTTTCTGCTGTTTCTCTGCAACTGCATTGACCATATCAAAAATATGATTGGAAATCTGAGTTACACAGACCGCGTCAATATCTTCCCTTGTTATTCTCTCACTTCCTAGTGTATAGCAAAATACCTTTTCCAGTTCCTTAGTAATATTCTGCATATCTGTACCTACCTTATTCAGGAAATAGAGGACGTCCTGCTCCATGATCTTCTTATTCTCTTTTCCCACCTGTCCGGCAATCCAGCGTTTCAGTGTATGCTCATCCTGCAACGGTAATTCTACCGCCCGACCTTTTGCTTTCACTGCTTTGTACATCTTACTCCGCTTGTCTATTTCATCTTCCACAAACAAAAAGTACGTTGTCTCCGGCAAATCTTTCAGATAATCTGCCAGTTCCGCTCCCGCCGCTGTTTTAAAGAATCCAGTATTTTCAAATACGATCAATCTGCGTTCCGAAAAGAAAGGCATCGTTTCTGCCAAATCAATCACTTCCCGTACATCTACACCTTTTCCTTCATAATAAGCATAATTCATTGTATCGCCCTCGGGAAGTATTGCTTTCGTGAAACGCTCTTTGTACTGCTTCTTCAGATAGTTTTCTTCTCCAAAAAGAAGATAGATCTGACTAAATTTTCCTGTCTTTAAATCTTCATTCAAACTCTTCATAATGTTATTATTATATAAGAAAAACTCTTATTTTGCAAAATATTTTATACCATTCAATGAGATTCTTTCTCTTACAGCCAAGACTTTACACGTATGTTTTTCCCGTCTGTTATCAAAATAATCGCCCCGGAATCTTTCGTGCAATAAATTCTGCTTCCTGATGCTTCCAGCCTCTCCAACACTTCTTTATGCGGATGCCCATACTGATTCTCTTTTCCTGCTGAGATAATGGTTATCTCAGGTTGAATCTGAT
>JAHHTO010000112.1 GCA_020024595.1 Schaedlerella sp. | reverse complement strand
CTCGTAACCAGCCACCTCTGCCGTTATCGGAACCACTCCGGTATCGCTGTCTCTTTGCCGCAAATCTACAACCGCGGCAACATCCTTACTGCTGATTTTGGACAAGATAGATCGACGGGCACGAACAATTACACGTACAGACTCTATGTCATCCATCAACTTATATGTTTTTCCATCATTGCTTACAATTTCTTCATTTTTGATTGTAATTGGTATATCGGTGAATGCATCACTTTTAATCGGATCATTAATATTTCCGACAAACAACCATAGCAGTGCAGAGAATACAAGCGCGATGATTTTCAATCCAAGATTATTCGCCAGATTATGCCATTCATTCTTCCTCATGCTTCCGCCGTCCTTTCCGCAGAGTAAACCTCTTCTTCGTATCCGGCATCCGATATTGAATCTGACGCAGTCTGGTTGTCAGATACTCCGATGTAACACCACGGACAAGCTGTCCCCCTTTCGCAAGAGACACCTTACCGGTCTCTTCCGAAACCGCAATCACCAGTGCATCACTGACCTCACTCATACCTAAAGCTGCTCGATGCCTTGTTCCAAGATCCTTACTAATCTGCATATTATCTGATAGCGGCAGATAGCAGGTAGCAGATGTAATTCTGTTCTCTCGTATGATTACTGCACCATCGTGGAGCGGTGTGTTGTGTTCAAATATATTGATCAGAACCTGTTCCGACACTTTACAGTCTAATTCAATTCCGGTCATTTCATATTCTGTCAGATGAATTGCCTGCTCCACCACAATCAACGCCCCGGTTTTAACACTGCCCATCTCAAAACAGGCTTTCACGATACCTCCAATCGTATCGTCAGAAAATCTTTGATTTTCCCTATTCTTATCAAACAGAGTAAAACCACTCAACAAATTCTTCTCTCCCAGCTTCTCCAATGCTCTGCGCAGCTCTGGTTGGAAAACGACAACCGCTGCTACTGCAAGTACATTGATCATTGCCTCTGCAAGATATAGAATTGTATGCATCCGAAAAATAGCTGCAATCAGAATAAACGCTGCAAGGGTCAGCATCCCCCTTAACAACATCCAAGCCTTTGTATTCTTAATCCAGAGCATAATCTCATAGACAATCACCGTGATAATCAAGATTTCCATAATATCCGTAACACGAATTGACGGAAAGTACCAGTCGCCGATATATTTTTCCACAAAATTCTCAATCCATAACTGCATCTTTCCACCGCCTCTCTGTTTCTTATACTATTCTTCCCCCAGCTTTCTCTCTTTATCCTGCTGTACTTTACATATGCTGTTTCTTTACTTTTTATCCTCAAGATCTTTTCCTAACCCAAGCTCTTTATTCAAACTTCTTGTCAGAAGAAGATCTTCCGTGTGTTCCATCGAATTCTGTTCCTGTCTTTTTCCGTTATTCCGTCTTTTCCTTGTGATCGCTTCACCCGGTTCTGAATTCTGTCGCTCATTAATATGCTTTACACTCTTCTCCGGAATTGTTACTCCTACTTTGGGAACTGCTTTTACATAGTAATGATACTCATCATCCTCAAATTCCATCTGCTCCGTACGAAGATAATCTACCGACAAGAAAAATACTTCTAACAAAAGCCCGACACAGACCGCTACGATTCCACTGATAACCAGTGTTACAGAAGAAATATGCAGATTCAATACAATATTGCCGGCTACTGCTACCACAATCGCTGTCACCACGCCTGCTCCTTCTGCTATCTTCCAAGAATGATCAATAGCACGTGTTTTAATTCCATATACAACCAGCACGCACAAAATCACAGTTGCAACCATCACCCACATTTCCTGATTCATCAATGACTGCTTGGTAAAATTCATCACGCTGTCGGTCAATGCCTCCACACCTCCTGCTTCACCTTTAAGTGAACTTGTAGAAGACTTGACAAAATGCAGCATATAGTATGTAAATGTTCCACAAACTGCCGGAACCAAATATACCGGTGAACCAAGAAGGCCGATTGCCACAGGTACGACCAAAGGCATTTTCAAGACAAACCCTGCCGCTGTAAGAAGCAGGACCCAGGCACTCTTTGAAGTAAAACGAAAGTAGAAAATATACATCAATAAAAAGAATAATGCCGCAACCAATGCAATGGGCATAGACAATGCATATAAATGAAGTAAAATCAGTGCCGTTGCAGCCAATACCATGATAACCAAGGGTAAAAATGCGCAGATCACAGAAATCCCCAGAGTAACAATTGCAGAAGATGCCGGTTTCATAAATCCAACATTATAATTAATCAGTCCAAATGTCATAACACCCAACACAAAACGCATCCCGATTATGATATAAAAAGAATACTTTGCATAAATTTCTTTTGCTTGCTCTCTTATCCCAAGTAATGTGCTCATAATTTACTTTTTCTCCTTTAGATCCATCTTTTCCAAACGTGCCAAATCTCTGTAATACTTCTTTACCCGCTGCTTCGCACGGGAATGTCTGTCCTTATAATAACTGCTGGCACATACACAATAAACAATAACCAACATCAGATATGCTCCTACAGTAACTCCAATCAGCAGAAAAAGTTTAGTCAGATCAAGATTCTCCAGAATCGCATCCATATTGCATAATACATAAAGTGCTGCCACGATAACATACCCGACTGTAATCCACAAAAGTGTTATTAATGTATTCAAACTGGAATAATCTTTCTTATAATATGTACTGATTTTTAAATCTTGTTTTATATGTTTTTTTTCATATGCAGACATTCTTGCCATCAGTCTGATTCTTCTCTTATCTAACATACCTTCCTCCCGATTATGTTACGATATAATACCCCATCATTTGATAGTATAGCATATATTCAGAGTCCTTGTCCAATGCTTATAGTCAAAAAATATACTTTTTGGGTCCCCGCTTTCTTCAGAACTTTTGCAAGTCGATGTATCGTATTTCCAGTCGTATAAATATCATCTACAAGCAATATTGTTTTCTTTGTCTTCCAGATTTTGGTCACACCAAACGCTCCTTGAAGATTTCTTTGCCGTCCCTGATAATCCAGTCTCTTCTGGGGTCTGGTCTTTTTCACCCGTACGACGGCATTTGTCTCGATCGGAATCCCGGTTCTTACACTCAGCTCTTTTGCCAGCAATTCCGCCTGATTAAACCCTCTGTTTCTTCTCTTTGATGAATGCAGTGGAACCGGAATAATCACTTCTATCCGCATTGCTCTCATCCAGTCACCATATTGCTCAGCAATCTCTTGTGCGAACACGCCTGCATAATAGCGCTTATTGTGAAACTTAAACCTGTAAATTGCCTGCGGAACCACCCCTGTATGCAGCCACACACTCCGTCCCTGTTCAAAAGCCAGTGTATGTTTTGCGCAGTCATCACAATATTCCTGCTCTTCACTTTGTACAGGCTTACCACATTTCATACACCGTGGCTCTTCAATATAGAAAAGCTTCTTTCTACAGGTGCTGCAGATTCCACCGTATTCTGTATCTTGCCCTCCGCAACAATCTTTCTCCCTACCTATCATCTTTCCACAGAACGGGCAACGTGGAGGATATAAGAGATCTAATCCCTTTTTGCAAATTCTTGAATACGTTCCACCAGACTTGTATAGCGATTCTGCTCGTTTTTGTTTTGTATCATTTCTTGAAATACACGTTCACTCCCTACAATTGTTAAACATTTCTTTGCTCTTGTCACTGCTGTGTAGAGCAAGTTTCGATTGTATAGCAGCTTTGGCCCCGGCAAAAGTGGAATGAGGACTGCCGGATATTCACTTCCCTGAGATTTATGTACGGTAATCGCATAGGCAAGTTCAAGTTCGTCCGCCATTTCAAATGGATATTTCACCTTTCTGTGTTCGTCATACTCCACTTCTAGTGTCTTGTCATACTTATTAATTTCACATACAATGCCCATATCTCCATTAAAGACTCCCTGGCCGCTGTCCACAACCAGCCCGTATTTTGTTCTCACTTCCCATTCCAACTGGTAATTATTTTTTATCTGCATGACTTTATCACCCACCCGGAAAATGCTGCCTCCAATTTCTTCTTCCTCTTTTGCCGGTTCCGGCGGATTCAAGTATCTTTGCAGAATCTGATTCAGACGTTCCACACCGAGCAGACCTTTTCGGGTCGGTGTCATCACCTGAATTTCATTTTGCAAAGCTCCAACATATTTGGGCATCTTTTGCTGGATCAGGGTAATAAGAACACGGATGATCACATCTGCATCCTGTCTGCGCAGGAAAAAGAAATCCCTGCTTTTATTATCCGGCACAACCACTTCACCCGCATTAATCTTATGTGCATTGACAACAATATCACTTTCTCCTGCCTGTCGGAAAATACGTGTCAGCGTCACTACCGGAAAACATTCCGATGCGATGATATCTTTTAATACACTCCCTGCCCCGACAGATGGAAGCTGATTCACATCCCCGACTAGAATAAGCCGAGTTCCAACTACGATTGCTGACAAAAGCGCATGCATCAATGCCAAATCTACCATGGACATTTCATCGATAATAATCACATCTGCCTCCAATGGATTTTCCCTGTTTTTTAAAAATCCATTGATATTTCCTTCCTCTTCTGTATTTCCACTCACTTCCAGAAGACGGTGAATTGTCTGTGCTTCATATCCGGTAGCCTCTGTCATCCTTTTGGCTGCACGCCCGGTTGGCGCTGCCAGCAGAATATCCATCCCTTCACTCTTAAAAAACTGAATCATGGTATTGATCGTCGTTGTCTTACCGGTTCCCGGTCCTCCGGTCAGAACAAGCAATCCATGTTTGATCGCTTCAATAACTGCTTTGTGCTGCATTATATCCAGTTTGATTTTTTCTTGTTCTTCCACCTTTTTTAAACGCTTTTCCATCATTTCTTCCGGCATTTCACAGTCAATATCCAAATCATGCAGCATCTTTGCCGTGTTCAGTTCCAGATAATAATAATGGGTCGGGTATATACGCACCTCTCCGCTTTCTTCTTTCAAAACAATCTTTCTGTCAATACATAAATCCATCACATATCTTTCTGGATCACAGATCTCCACCCCCAGCAGCTGTACAGCCCGCTGTACCAGTACATCCTGCGGCAGATAGATATGACCTTCTCCAACCGCCTGCTGAAGCACGTAAAACAGTCCGCTTTGAATCCGAAAATCAGAATCTGCATGAATGCCGATTTGAGAAGCAATTTCATCCGCCGTTTTAAACCCCACTCCTTCAATATTATCCGCAAGCTGATACGGATTCTCTTCCAGAACCTGATACAACTTATTCCCATAAAATTGATAAATTTTCACACCCAGGGCTGTAGAAACACCATATTTCTGCAAAAAAATCATCGCTTTTCGCATATCTTTCTTCTCTTCCACCTGCACAGAAATCTCCCGTGCTTTCCGCTCACTGATTCCCTTCACCTCAGCAAGCCGCTCCGGCTCTTCCTCAATGATCCGAAAGGTATCCTCTTTGAAACGTCTGACAATCCGTCCTGCGAGTGCCGCACCAATCCCTTTGATTGCCCCGGATCCGAGATAGCGCTCTATAGACATCAAATCCTCCGGTTCTTTTACCTGATGCGAACTTACCTTCAGTTGTGTACCATATACGTTATGGTTGACATAATCGCCTTTCAGTTCCAGCAATTCCCCTTCATTGATGTAATTAAAACTTCCGACACAGGTCACTTCCCCGTTATCTGTATCAAGATTAAATACGGTATATCCGTTTTCTTGGTTTCGAAATACGATATGGTCTACATATCCGGTTACTGTTTCCACGCTTCCTATCTCCTGTTCACTCTGACAATTCTCTTCATTTATTCTTTCATTGATGTATTCATAAAACAAAACAGGCCCCTGTGCGGTGACCTGTCATTCTTAATAGTCTCTGTTTCCACTCATAAACTCCACAAACTGCCCGGTTCCAATTGCAACTACCTTCAGCGGATCTTCCGCCGTAACTGTATTGATTCCGGTTTTCTCCTCAATCAATTCTTCCAGCCCCCGAAGCATCGCACCACCACCTGTTAAAACAATTCCGCGATCTAGAATATCTGCTGACAATTCCGGTGGGGTCTGTTCCAACACACTGATAACCGCCTCCACAATCTGACTTGTTGTCTCACGCAGAGCTTCTTCTGTCTCCGAAGATGTAACAGTAACTGTCTTTGGCAGTCCTGTCACCAGATTTCTTCCCCGCACTTCCACAGTTTCTTCTTCCACCAACGGATAAGTTGTACCGATTTTAATCTTAATGTCTTCAGCAGTCCCCCCTCCGATCAAAAGATTGTGTTTCTTCCGCATATACCGCACAATCGCCTCATCGAAATCATCACCCGCCACTTTAATTGATGTATTTACGACAGTTCCACCCAGAGAAATAACCGCAATATCTGAAGTCCCGCCTCCCACATCTACAATCATATTTCCACAGGGCTTTGAAATATCAATTCCCGCTCCGATTGCAGCTGCCACCGGTTCTTCAATTAGATTCACTTCCCGTGCCCCTGCCGCAAAGGTTGCTTCTTCCACTGCTTTTTTTTCAACTTCTGTCACCCCACTCGGCACACAAATGCTGATACGTGGCTTTTTAAATGTTCGTCTTCCAAGTGACTTCTGCATAAAATACTTGATCATCTTCTCTGTTACCGTATAATCAGAAATAACTCCCTGACGAAGCGGACGCACCGCCACAATATTCCCCGGTGTCCGCCCCAGCATCAGACGTGCTTCCTCACCAATCGCTTTAATCACATTCGTATCCCTGTCAAATGCAACTACGGACGGTTCCTTAAGCACAACTCCTTTCCCCTTCACATATACAAGTACGCTTGCAGTCCCCAAATCTATTCCAATATCCACAGACATATAAACTCTCCCTTCTAAAAATCGTCTCTTATGAGACCCCCTTATTATTACTCTTTCCTTTATCATTCGTCTGCTTCTCTTTTGTTATTTTAAAAGCTGCATTACTAGTATAATAAAATTCCTTAAAAATGGAAACCCCTTAATTTTAGTTTTTCTTTAAAACCGCTTCAATATACTTGCCTGTGTAAGAATTTTTATTTTTTGCAATTTCTTCTGGTGTACCTGTCGCAACAACAGTACCACCTTTGTCGCCACCTTCTGGTCCAATATCGATAATATAATCAGCCGTCTTAATCACATCTAGGTTATGTTCAATGACGATTACTGTATTCCCGTCATCAGCCAGTCTTCTCAGAATTTCCGTCAGCTTATGCACATCTGCAAAATGCAGACCTGTCGTCGGCTCATCTAAAATATACACCGTTTTTCCGGTACTGCGCTTACTTAATTCTGTTGCCAGCTTAATCCGCTGAGCTTCTCCGCCTGATAATTCTGTCGAAGGCTGACCAAGACGTATATAAGAAAGCCCTACATCATTCAATGTTTCCATCTTACGTCGGATACTCGGCACATGTTCAAAAAACTTCACCGCTTCTTCTACCGTCATATTCAGCACATCATAAATACTTTTCCCTTTATACTTTACATCCAATGTCTCACGATTATACCGTTTACCGCCACATACTTCACACGGCACATATACATCCGGCAGAAAATGCATTTCAATTTTCAGAATCCCGTCTCCGGAACACGCCTCGCAGCGTCCGCCTTTGACATTAAAACTGAATCTGCCTTTCTTATATCCTTTTGCTTTTGCATCTGGAGTTGCGGCAAACAAGTCCCGAATCAGGTCAAATACACCGGTATACGTTGCCGGATTGGAGCGCGGTGTTCTTCCAATCGGAGACTGATCAATGTCTATGACTTTATCCACCTGCTCCAGTCCTTCTATCCGTTTATGCTTTCCCGGAA
>JAHHTO010000111.1 GCA_020024595.1 Schaedlerella sp. | reverse complement strand
GACTGAAATTAGAATCCGCATCCGCCACAGAAGATCAGAAGCAAGATAATCCATAAGCAACTGTCGTTTCCACATCCGCAGCCGTTTCCACAGCTGTTTCCACAACCAAAGTTTCCACAGCCACCACAGCAACACAGAAGCAGAATAATCCATAGGCAGGAATTGTTATTTCTGTGGAATCCACCACCATCATTGTTGTCGCATCCACATCCACAGTTTGTAGCACTTAAATCACTCATTGTAAATCCTCCAAAAATTTGTTTACACTTCATAATATGTGAGAGGTGAAAATGTGTGATAGGAATTAGAAGAATTTATAGGAAGGATATTGAGGACAAAAACAGTTTCGATGAATATTTTGATTAAAAAGGAGTTTCTTATGAAACTGGCAAAAGAAGCTGTGAGATATTGGTGTGAAGATATTTTGAAAGGACAATATCAGGGGCAAGGAGTTACTGTGGCAATTCTGGATACGGGAATTATACTTCATCCCGATTTTGGAAGCCGTATTATTGGATTTAAGGATATGGTAAACCAGAAAAAAGAAATCTATGATGATAGTGGACATGGAACACATGTGGCGGGGATTCTTGGCGGGAGTGGAAAAATGTCTGATGGAATATATGCAGGGATCGCTCCTAAAGTACAGTTTGTGATTGTAAAAGTGCTGGATAAAGCGGGAAATGGAAATGTTTCAATGGTGTTGAATGGAATTGAATGGATTTTAGAACAGGCGGAAACACAAAGAATACAGATCGTTAATATTTCTGTAGGCACACATCCGGGTTTGGAACAGGAAGCGGAACAAAAGTTGTTAAAAGGGGTTGAAATGCTATGGGATGCAGGGATGACAGTGGTCGTATCGGCAGGGAATTATGGTCCGCGAAAAGGAAGTGTGGCAGTTCCGGGGAGCAGTCGTAAAGTGATTACAGTGGGGGCGGTGGATCTTCTCGGAGGACAGGCGAAAGGGAAAAGAAAAAAATGGGATTATTCCGGCAGAGGGCCGACAGAAGATTGTGTGATAAAGCCGGATCTGGCAGCTCCGGGAATAGAGATCACAAGCTGCAGTGCAGATTATATCAATAAGTGGAGACTGCCCTATACTGTGAAAAGCGGAACATCTATGGCAACACCGATTGTTTCCGGTGCTGTTGCCTGCTTGTTGTCTAAATATCCTGATATGACAAATGTAGAAGTAAAACTCAGACTTCGAGAAAGTTGTATTCCATATGAGCAAGAAAACTATGGCTGGGGGATACTGGATATGGAGCGGCTTATGACAGGAAAATATTCCGTGGATTGAATGAAAAACTGCTGTCAAGAAAAAATACTTGACAGCAGTTTGCTGTTCGTGTAAGATAATGAAGGTGATAAAAGTGAATGATATTTTAGAACAGGCGTTGTTGTATGATTTTTACGGAGAACTTCTCAATCGACATCAAAAGGAGATTTATGAGCAATTTATCCTAGAAGATCTGTCTTTAAGTGAAATTGCTGCAGATGCTGGAATCAGTCGGCAAGGTGTACATGATCTTGTGAAGAGATGTCAGAAGGCGCTGGAAGGGTATGAGCAGAAGCTTCATCTGGTAGAAAAGTTTCTTTCTATTAAGAAAAATGTTCGGGAAATCGAGGAGATTTTAAGTGAATATGAGAAGACGAAGCAGTATCCAGAGACAATGGTAGCTAGAATCCGAAAGATTTCGGACTTGATTATAGAAGAACTGTAATTAGGCAATAAGAGTTGCAGTAGATTAGAGGAGATGCGGAATGGCATTTGACAGCTTAACAGAAAAACTTCAGAACGTATTCAAGAACCTCCGCAGTAAAGGACGACTTACCGAAGAGGATGTAAAGGCTGCGCTCAAAGAAGTGAAGATGGCACTTCTGGAAGCAGACGTGAACTTTAGAGTAGTGAAAAGTTTTATTAAAAAGGTGCAAGAGCGAGCGATCGGTCAGGACGTTATGAATGGACTGAATCCGGGGCAGATGGTCATCAAGATTGTAAATGAAGAGATGATCGCCTTGTTAGGTTCTGAGACAACAGAGATAGAGTTACAGCCGGGAAGTGCAACAACCGTGATTATGATGGTTGGTCTTCAGGGAGCTGGTAAGACAACGACAACAGCGAAACTTGCCGGGAAATTCAAATTAAAGGGCAAAAAGCCACTACTGGTTGCATGCGATGTTTATCGCCCAGCAGCGATCAAGCAGCTGCAGATTAATGGTGAGAAGCAGGGTGTGGAAGTATTTTCCATGGGGAATAAAGTAAAACCTGCAGATATCGCGAAAGCGGCGATGGAGCACGCAGCGAAGAATAAGAATAATATTGTGATACTGGATACTGCAGGACGTCTTCACATTGATGAAGATATGATGGCGGAACTGCAGGAAATCAAAGAAACAGTTGCTGTGCATCAGACCATTTTGGTGGTGGATGCCATGACAGGACAGGATGCAGTCAATGTGGCCGGGAGTTTCCATGAGAAAATCGGAATTGACGGTGTGATCGTGACCAAGCTGGATGGTGATACCAGAGGTGGTGCGGCGTTGTCTATCAAGGAAGTGACAGGAAGGCCGATTCTTTATGTAGGTATGGGGGAGAAGCTTTCTGATCTGGAGCAGTTTTATCCGGATAGAATGGCTTCCCGTATTTTGGGGATGGGAGATGTCCTGACACTGATTGAAAAGGCAGGCGCAGAACTGGACGAAGAGAAAGCCAGACAGATGGCACAGAAAATGAAGAAAGCCCAATTTGATTATGAGGATTATATGGAAAGTATGAATCAGATGAAGAAAATGGGCGGTCTTTCCGGTATATTGGGGATGATGCCGGGGCTGGGAGGTCTGGGTGGCAAAAAAATGCCGGATTTAGATTCTGAAGAGAATGAAAAGAAAATGGCACGAATGGAAGCGATGATACAGTCTATGACAGTAGAGGAGCGACAGAATCCGGATTTGCTGAATCCATCAAGAAAACATCGAATTGCAAAAGGTGCAGGGGTTGATATTGCAGAGGTCAATCGGATGGTAAAGCAGTTTAATGAGACGCGGAAGATGATGAAGAAACTTCCGGGACTCATGGGTGGCAAAGGTGGTAAAAGAGGTAGATTCAATCTTCCTTTTTGACACATAGATTACTAAATTATATTAAAAATTAAGAAAGAAGAGAGGTACAGTAAAATGGCAGTAAAAATCAGATTGAAAAGAATGGGACAGAAGAAGGCTCCTTTTTATAGAATCGTAGTAGCAGATTCCAGAGCTCCAAGAGATGGAAAATTCATCGAAGAAATCGGAACATATGATCCGAATCAGGAACCAAGTGTATTCAAAGTAGATGAGGAAGCAGCTAAGAAATGGCTTAACAATGGTGCTCAGCCGACAGAAGTTGTAGGAAAGATCTTCAAAGCAGCAGGAATTGAGAAATAATAGACGTTCCGTGGAGGTGCGCGCAAATGAAAGAATTAGTAGAAGTAATTGCGAAAGCATTGGTTGACAATCCGGACGGTGTTTCTGTAACTGAGAGACAGGATGGCAGAACAACAGTCATTGAAGTACGTGTGGCAGAAGGCGATATGGGCAAAGTGATTGGAAAACAGGGGCGTATTGCGAAAGCAATCCGTGCTGTTGTAAAAGCAGCCGCAGCGAAAGAAGATAAGAGAGTGGTTGTTGACATTATGCAGTAAAAGCGGAAGAACCCAGTGGTTTTTCAGAATATGTATGGCAACAGAAAAAGGGGCAGGAATCCGGTAGGAAAGACTGCTCCTTTCTTGAACCCGTACATATAACACAGGAATGAATCGATAGATTCATCGGAATCTGATATAGATATTCTACAAATCAAGAAGACAGGAGAAACGAATGGAGCAGTTTTTGCAGGTAGGAGTCATTTCTTCTACACATGGAATCAGAGGAGAGGTCAAAGTATTTCCGACAACTGATGATGCCGGAAGGTTCAAAAAATTAAAAGAAGTAATTTTGGAGACAGGAAAAGAGCAGATTCCTTTGGAAGTTCAAAATGTGAAATTCTTTAAACAGTTTGTTATTATGAAATTTAAAGGAATCGATCATATAAATGACATTGAGCAGTATAAGGGAAAGAGTCTTATGGTAACACGTGAAAATGCGGTGGAACTGGAAGAGGATGAGTATTATATTGCTGATTTGATTGGAATGAAGGTGATTACCGATGCGGGTGAAATAGGTGAATTGCAAGATGTGATCACGACTGGAGCGAATGAAGTTTATGTTGTGCGGTTTGAAACGCTTGGGGAGGTGCTGATTCCGGCAATTCATGACTGCATTCTGGCAGTAGATGTGGAGCAAAAGGAGATGAAAGTACATTTACTGGAGGGACTGGTATCATGAATTTTCATATCTTAACCTTATTTCCTGAGATGGTGATGAATGGACTGAATACGAGTATTATTGGACGAGCTGTGTCAAGAGACTTACTGTCGATTGATGCAGTGAACATCCGAGATTATGCGTTTAATAAACATCAGAGTGTAGATGATTATCCTTATGGTGGCGGTGCGGGGATGTTGATGCAGGCAGAGCCGGTGTATCTTGCGTATAAGGCAGTTGAGGAGAAGGTCGCTAAGAGAAAATTACGGGTTGTATATTTATCTCCTCAGGGGGATACATTTACACAAAAGATGGCGGAAGAGATGGCACAGGAAAAAGAACTGGTGTTGCTCTGCGGGCACTATGAGGGGATTGATGAACGTGTTTTGGAAGAGATTGTGACAGATTATGTGTCGATTGGTGACTATGTGCTGACAGGTGGGGAACTCCCGGCAATGGTGATGGTGGATACAATTTCCAGGCTTGTTCCCGGTGTACTTCATAATGATGTGTCAGCAGAATTTGAGTCTTTTCAGGATAATTTATTAGAATATCCGCAATATTCCAGACCGGAAGAGTGGCGTGGAAAGAAAGTGCCAGAGGTGCTTCTGTCAGGGCATCATGCAAAGATCGAGAAGTGGAGAAGGGAACAGTCTATTCTTCGCACGAAGGAAAGGAGACCGGATTTACTGGAGAAGTGTGAATTGACAGAGGAAGAGCGGGAATTCACACAAAAAGCCTAAAACCCCTTGCAACTTCCAAAAAAATATGATAAACTACAACAGTTGTTTGTGTAAAAGAAGAGCGATGGTCCTCTGGCACCCAATGTGCGAGTGTTAAGAACGTCAAAGATTAAGGAGGTCACACAATGAACGATATTATTAAGAACATCGAAGCTGAGCAGATTAAAGAGAATGCTCCAGAGTTTCATGTAGGTGATACTGTAAGAGTATACGCTAAGATTAAAGAGGGAAACCGTGAAAGAATTCAGGTATTCGAAGGAACTGTACTTAAGAGACAGGGAGGCGGAGTAAGAGAGACTTTCACAGTAAGAAAGACATCAAATGGTGTTGGTGTTGAGAAGACATGGCCGGTTCATTCTCCACACGTAGAGAAAGTAGAAGTTGTTCGTATGGGTAAAGTAAGAAGAGCAAAACTGAACTACTTAAGAGGACGTGTAGGTAAGAGAGCGAAAGTAAAAGAATTAGTAAAATAGTTTGTTTTGCTGGAGTGCGGTAAAATGCAACTGAAAAAGTAACAACATTGAGAGGGACAATTACAGATTTGTAGTTTGTCCCTTTTCTGTTACTATGGAGACGATGTAGACAAGAAAATTTATGGATGAGTTGGAAAGAGACGGCTAACAGGGCTGTTATCATATATAACTAAGGGGCATACAGATGCAGGACTTGACATTTCATAAAAAACGAAAAAAAAGGAAAGTAAAAAGGAAGAGTCAGAGAAGGCAGCAGGCGATCAAACGTGCAGATGCAAAAAAAAGAAATCATCTTCGGCAAAAGAATCAGAAGAGAAAAGGAGGGTTTCCACTTCGGTTTCCAACAGAAAAGTTGGAACTGGCGGTAAATCAGCCCAAGGAGATTGCACGCTGGATCGTGGAAGTTATGGCGGTATCTCTGTTGGCACTGATGCTGGTGCTGTTTTTTGGACAGCGGGTAAGCAATGCGGGAGATTCTATGAGTCCGGCACTTAAGAATGGAGATATTCTACTTGTGAATAGACTGGTGTATAATGCCAGAAAGCCTGGCCGCGGAGATATTATTGCCTTTAAGCCGGACGGCAATGAAAATGCGCACTATATGGTAAAGCGTATTGTCGGACTTCCGGGAGAAAAAGTGCAGATACAGGACGGACAGGTGTATATTAACGATGAGATTCTGGTGAAGGATATTTATTCCTACGAAATCACTAATCCGGGAATTGCTTCTGAGGCAATTGAACTTGGAGAAGGAGAGTATTTTGTACTCGGGGATAATCACGGGAGCAGTGATGACAGCCGTATGGCAGATGTGGGAAATGTTCAGAGAAAAGATATTTATGGGAAGGTCTGGTTTGTTGCAAACTTTGGATCGGATTTTGGATTTATAAAAAAATAAGAAAGACGGAGGTAGAAATCATGTATTTTCAATGGTATCCAGGTCATATGACGAAAGCAAAGCGGATGATGCAGGAAAACATGAAGCTGATCGACCTGGTAATTGAATTGGTAGATGCCAGAGTACCGATGAGTAGTCGGAATCCTGATATAGATGAGTTGGGAAAGAATAAAGCAAGATTGATTCTGCTGAACAAATCAGATTTGGCGGAAGAAAAATGGAATGATGCCTGGATGGAATATTTCAAAGGACTTGGATATTCTGTTGTCAAAGTGAATGCGAAAAAAGGCAGCGGTATCAAGTCAATTAATGGTGTGATTCAGGAAGCATGTAAGGAGAAGATTGAACGTGACCGGAAACGAGGGATTCTAAATCGTCCAGTGCGCGCGATTGTGGTCGGTATTCCGAATGTAGGGAAATCTACATTTATCAACGCACTTGCAGGAAAAGCCTGTACAAAAACAGGAAATAAACCGGGGGTCACGAAAGGAAAACAATGGATCCGCCTGAATAAAAATGTAGAACTGTTAGATACGCCGGGAATTCTCTGGCCTAGATTTGAAGATCAGACGGTCGGATTACGCCTTGCTTATATAGGTTCTATTAAAGATGAGATTCTGCACACGGAAGAATTAGCAGCGGAACTGACGCAATTTCTGGTAAAAGAGTACAAAGGGATTCTGGCAGAGAAGTATGAAATTACAGAGTGTGGAGATGGCTTTCAAAATCTACGTGAAATTGCAGAGAGCCGGCATTGCCTTGTCAAAGGAAATGAGCTGGATGTGGAGAAAGCAGCGAAACTTTTATTGGATGATTTCCGGAACGGGCGCCTGGGTAGAATTACACTAGAGACTCCAGCGCAAAGTGACACATAATCTGTTAGTTTTATTTTAGGGATTGGAATGAAAATACAACGGTTTCAATAGAAAGAGGGGGTGTAGCATGAAGGAAGAGAGAGGGATTTTAAGGGAACTGGCAGGATGGATCGCTTATATACTGCTCATTATCGGAATAACGTATTTGGTGATTACTTATGTAGGGCAAAGAACGAAGGTAAGCGGGCAGTCTATGGAAACAACACTCTATGACGGAGATAATCTGATCGTAGATAAGATTTCATATCGGTTTCGTGAACCAAAGCGGTATGAAATTATCGTTTTTCCATATCAACACAAAGAAAACACATATTATATCAAGAGGATCATCGGACTTCCGGGTGAGACTGTGCAGGTAAAGGATGGATATGTATACATTGATGGGGAATTGCTGGGGGAAGATTACGGAAATGAGTTGATGGAAGTGCCGGGAATTGCAGAAGAACCGATTATTTTAGGGGAAGATGAATACTTTGTTCTAGGGGATAACCGGAATCATAGTTCTGACAGCAGAGATCCAAGTGTGGGAGTTCTTCACAGAGAAGATTTGCTTGGAAGAGCATGGATTCGCATCTGGCCTTTGCACGAATTCGGGAGGATTAGTCATGAGTAACAGCATTGCTGATATCAAAAAAGAGTTTGAGCAGACGACACC
>JAHHTO010000110.1 GCA_020024595.1 Schaedlerella sp. | reverse complement strand
AAGTAATTCCGATCATTTTCAACATAACTGTGATATAACTCGTATCTATCGTAATATATCTGCTGATTTCTTCTACTGTTCCTACAAACATTTCCAACCGATCCACAATACATGCAAACAATAAAATACTTACTGCAACACTCATGTAGATTCCGTATTCTGTCTTTCCTCCCTTGAACTGAATCGCCAATAAAGCGCCCAGTATCCCAACAGCTCCAATTTGTATCATGTTCATTCTTATGCCCCTCACAAAGAAAACATCCGCTGCACAGACTCAAACAATTCATAAATGAACGGCAACACCCATGTCAGAACCAGAATCAATCCTGCAAAGCTGACTAAAAACGCCTGTTCGTCTCTCCCACTATGTTTCAGCACCTGACTTAAGATTGATACCAGGATTCCAACCGCCGCAATTTTGAAAATCAAATTGATACTCATATTTCCTCCTTAGATTAAAATTACGATCAGGAAAATCCCACTCATCACGCCCAAACAGTTTCCAATTCGTTTTTTTGATGCCAGTCCTTCTCTTACTTTCTCAATTTCCAGTTCTAACCTGTCAATATACAACTGTAAATTTCGACTCTCTGATACACTGTCCATTTTGCCAAGATATGTCCCCAGTTCTTTTAATTGAATAGAATGTTCACTTTTCAAATGTAGTTCTCCCAGGTTGTAATCTACTGAGCGCATCCAGATTTTGAAAAAACCGTCCTCTTCCCGACGTTCTACTTGCTTTTCAAGCGCATGAAGCCATTTTCTATATGGCTCTTTTACCCGCATTGAAACACGTCCGAACACTTCTCCCAGAGGAACATTCGCATAGTCCAGTTCCCCCTTGAGCATATATACAATATGACGGATATACAGCAGTTTTTCAAGATATCTTTGCTGCTCGATCCCATACAGAACTCCAGCGCTGCTCGTTGCTGTAAGGATCAAAACTGCCCCTATAAATTGCTGCATAATATCTCCCCTAACTCATCATAGATTGCACGCACTGCCCCGGGATGCTTCTGATCGTCCAGAACAATATACCGCTCAAATCGTTTTTCTTCTACCAATTGCCGAAGCCCTGGTTTCATCGATATCTCATCCAAATCAGTTCCATGCACACTGGCAATCAGTTTACAGCCACATTGCATCGCATATTCCAGTGCATGAATTTCTTCTTCGCCGCCTATTTCATCTACTGCCAATACTCGAGGAGCCATAGAACGAATCAACAAAATCATCCCTTCTGCCTTCGGACAACAGTCTAGAATATCTGTACGCATTCCTATATCATTCTGTGCAATCCCAAGATAACATCCTCCTAATTCCGAACGCTCGTCCACCACCCCGACCGTACACCCCTTCACATATCCATTTCCATTTGAAATCTGGCGGATGATATCCCGTATCAGTGTTGTCTTTCCACACCGCGGCGGTGAAATAATCAATGTATGACATACTTCCCGATTTCTGGTAATATACTGCATCACAGAATCCGCACATCCAATCACCTCATGTGCCACACGGATATTAATGGAAGAAATATACTGCAAATTCTTAATCTGGTTTCCTTCTAAAATCACTTTTCCTGTCATCCCTATCCGATGTCCTCCCTCAATGGTAATAAATCCCTGACGCAT
This sequence comes from Schaedlerella sp., assembly GCA_020024595.1. GTDB lineage: Bacteria > Bacillota > Clostridia > Lachnospirales > Lachnospiraceae > Schaedlerella. The sequence goes on along the minus strand of JAHHTO010000110.1, from coordinate 6,357 downwards.
TTCTGCCTCGTATGCGTATAGAGAATAATGACTGATATAATCTAGTGTCTCGCGGAGTTCATCTCTGGTCACAAGATGCTTTGTTCTGGATTTTTCCGGCAAAATCCGTTCTGTATTTTCGTATACAATTATCAGCGGTTTTCCTATTCGCAGACGGATTTCCTGTAATTCTCTGAATCTCAACTCTTCCTCTTCCAGAATCCCACGAAGACTCCTTGCCAAGATCTGATAAATCTGTTGTTTTTTTCTACTTTCCTTCATCTTGTCCACCTCTCTAAACAATATATGAAAGGAGTTTAAAAATATAACCCAAAATGATAAAAAGAAAACAAAAACCGGCTTATTCAATCTCCTAAATATTTCCTTATTAACCTAGATATCAATAGTTCTCTGTCCGAATATTTTGCTGGGTCTGAGTCTTGGATTAATTAAGTAAAAACTTGGAAAACCTTATAATACAAGGGGTTAATCAGGTTCGCCTCGGACTTTCTTCCACGAAAAAAAGACCCAACACAGAGGAGTTTTCCTCTGCACTGAGTCTTGTTTTTTAGTTTTTGGGGGATGCGGTACGATAAAGGAATTTTGCCCCCTTCACGCTATCTTGCTTGGCCCTTTATTATTATTCAGCTACATCTCTCATACTAAAGCTGAAACGTCCCATCTTGTCTTTGCCCATACATACAACCTTCACTTTATCCCCAAGGCTTAAGACATCTTCTACTTTATTCACACGCTCTTTGGAAATCTTAGAGATGTGTACCATTCCTTCTTTTCCAGGAGCGAACTCTACAAATGCGCCAAACTCTTTGATGCTGACAACAGTACCCTCAAATACCTGTCCTGCTTCAAAATCTGTCACAATGATATGGATCAGTTTTGCAGCCTCTTCCATCTTCTCTTTATCCGTTCCACAAATGGATACAGCACCTTCATCATCAATATCAATCTTAACACCTGTCTGCTCGATGATTGCATTGATAGTCTTTCCTCTCTGACCAACTACATCACCAATCTTTTGTGGATCAATCTGCATCTGAATAATCTTCGGTGCATACTCGCCAACCTCTGTCCGTGGCTCAGCAATCGCCTTATTCATCACCTCGTCCAAAATATAGGTTCTTGCCTTCTTTGTAGCAGCAATTGCTTCCTCTACGATTGGTCTTGTCAGTCCATGAATCTTAATATCCATCTGAATTGCAGTGATACCCTTATGAGTACCTGCCACTTTGAAATCCATGTCTCCGAAGAAGTCTTCCAGTCCCTGAATATCTGTCAGTACAAGATAATCATCATCCGTCTCACCTGTTACCAGACCTGCAGAGATACCTGCAACAGCAGCCTTAATCGGTACTCCTGCTGTCATCAATGACATACTGGAAGCACATACACTTGCCTGAGATGTCGAACCATTAGACTCAAACGTCTCAGATACCGTACGAATTGCATATGGGAACTCTGCTTCACTTGGCAACACCGGAACCAGCGCTCTCTCAGCCAATGCTCCATGTCCAATTTCACGACGTCCCGGTCCTCTGGATGGCTTTGTTTCTCCAACAGAGTATGACGGGAAGTTGTAATGATGCATATATCTTTTGGATGTCTCCGCTTCATCCAATCCATCCAATCTCTGCGCTTCTGAAAGCGGAGCCAGAGTCGTAACGGTACAAATCTGTGTCTGTCCTCTTGTAAACATTGCAGAACCATGTACACGCGGAATCAAATCTGTCTCTGCAGCCAGAGGCCGGATCTGATCGATCGCACGTCCATCCGGACGTTTGTGGTCTTTTAAAATCATCTTTCTGACTGTCTTTTTCTGGTACTGATAAACAGCTTCCCCAAGCACACTCATCCACTCTTCGTTTTCCGCAAATGCTTCTTCTAACTTTTCTGTAATTACACGAATATTCTCTTCTCTTACCTGCTTATCATCTGTAAATACAGCTTCTTCCATCTCTTCCTGTGGTACAATCTCTTTGATTGCCGCAAACAGTTCTTCCGGAACTGCACAGCTCTCATAAGCATGTTTCGGTTTGCCGCATTCTGCAACGATCGTCTCAATGAATGCGATCACCTTCTGATTCAATTCATGTGCTGCATAGATTGCTTCAATCATCTGAGCTTCCGGAACTTCATTTGCTCCAGCTTCAATCATAATAACCTTTTCTTTTGTAGAAGCAACTGTCAGCGCAAGATCTGAAACTGCTTTCTGATCTGCTGTCGGATTGAACACAAACGCTCCATCAACCAGTCCTACTTGTGTAGTAGAGATTGGTCCATCAAACGGGATATCCGAAATACTTGTTGCAATCGCTGCACCAAGCATTGCAGTCAGTTCAGGGCTGCAATTCTGATCTACGGCCATTACAAGATTCTCTAATGTTACGTCATTTCTATAGTCTTTCGGGAACAACGGACGCATCGGACGGTCAATGACACGACATGTCAGTACAGCATTCTCAGATGCCTTTCCTTCTCTCTTGTTAAATCCTCCCGGAATCTTACCTACAGCATACATTCTTTCGTTATACTCTACACTTAATGGAAAAAAATCTATTCCCTCTCTTGGCTTATCAGAAGCTGTTGCTGTACACAATACAGTTGTATCACCATAATGCATCAATACAGCACCGTTTGCCTGCTTTGCAACACGGCCCACATCTACCCGCAGTGTTCTGCCTGCAAGTTCCATCTCATACTTTTTAAACATCATTTGATCTCCTTTTATATTATTCTCTTGCATCAGACAAAAGGGTCCGAAACTACTAAAAAATACACTAAATCCGGTTAATGAACTTTTCAGTGGTCTCGGGAACATACCTTCTGTCTACAATCTTATACAGTATATCATACAGGTTTCTATAACGCAAGACAGAATGTATCCATCCCACTACCTGCAATTATCCGCTTCCGCAGCTTGATATTTAAAAAAGAGATTTGATGCAAACACACCAAATCTCTTCTCACTCAGTTCATTATTTTCTCAGTCCGAGTTTCTCGATCAGAGCACGATATCTCTCAATATCAATCTTCTTCAAGTATGCAAGAAGACCACGTCTTTGTCCAACCATTTTCAAAAGACCTCTTCTGGAATGATGATCCTTCGGATTTGCCTTGAAATGCTCTGTCAGCTCATTAATTCTTGCTGTCAGGATCGCTACCTGTACTTCCGGTGAACCTGTATCTCCTTCACTTCTGCCATACTCTGCAATGATTGCCTGTTTCTTTTCCTTTGAAATCATGTTTGTTTCCTCCTTAAATAGTTTGTTAAACGCCTGATATTAAGTGATGGTTGGAGTCATCCGCTCACCGAATACCGGCTTCTATACCTCGGATAGTATAACACACAACAATTCTTGTGTAAAGTAATTTTTTATTTTCAACCTTGTCTTCGTTTACTACTGATTCAATGTCGCTAATGTCTGCGGAATCATCTTGCCCGCATGTCCTCTTGTTGTAACATCACGCGGCATCAATCCACTACCGGGTGTTGAACCTCCAGTGAGGATCTTGTTAACATAACACCAAGCAACTGCATCTGCCGCCCATTCTCCGACCTGATCTGCCCCTGTAGCCTGCAGGTAAAGTGTGTGGTCAAATTCTGTCACATTTGCCCCGTTTGCTCCTGCAAAACGATAAAGCACAAGCGCAAGTTCCTGACGAGAAATACCATCATTTGGTCTCACACGTCCGGTCATACTTCCATCTGCATTAGTATCTCCTTTAAATATAGCAGCTTCATATGCCCAGTTCATCGCCTCAGTATAGAACTGACCGGATGGACAATCATAGAATGGAGTTGTATTTGTTGCTGTGTTGTTCCATGCATTATCCGGATGTGAGTATCTGAACAGCGTAACAGCAACCTGCGCTCTTGTGATCGTATCATCTTGTCCAAATACACAAGTTGGCTGTCCATCAGAATCTGTATATCCATACATAATTCCCAGATCCAGTACAGTATCAAACCAGCCTTCCTCCACAAACCAGCCATACACATCTGTATAATATTTTTTGTTTGCGGACCAAACTTTGATTTCTTTTCCAGCTTCAAAAATATGATAGTCAGAAGATTTTGTACCAAAATAATAGGCACGTTCATTGACACTGCCAAGTGGATTTGGATCTGTCTCATACGCAGCCTCACTCAGACAGTCAATATACGTCAAATTTCTGCACATTTCGCCACCGAAATCATATCGATTCCCTCGTGCCACACAATTTTTCACCGTAAATCCTTGTGCTTCTGTTGCTTGGAAATCATTTGTAAATCTTCCTTGATGTTCAAAGAATACTCCGAACTTCCGATTTCCAATTGATGTACAGTTTTCAATTGACATACTTTCATCTGCACTGTAGCCAAAGCCGATACCGAAGCCAGAAGCCCCGACACTATAGATTGACGCCTGCTTTCCACATCCGATTGCAGTACAGTTCGTAATTTTGGAATTGATCGGGCAGTCCACGCCAAATCCGGTTCCATCTGTATTCATTACCGTTACATTATCCCAGCTGCAGTCTTTGAACAAGCAGAAATAAAACCCTTTTCCTCTGGCATTGTAATATCCATGATTGTAGGTATTTTCTCCATTGATACAAAAGTTTCTGAAATGATTATTCACCAAATAATTAGGATTACTTTTGTCTCCCTTTTCAAAGATATCTACAAAATAAAACATATCGATCGGAACTGACATGCTTCCTACCGGGAACAAAGTAGTCCCAAGTGAACCGTCCTCATTCAATGTTCCGGTAACCGTTACATTATCCTTACATTTGATTATATGATACTCAATATAATTTGCATCTGTGCTTTTCAGCACACTGTCTGGATTGTCAAAGTTCTTTTGAAAAGGTTTAAAATAAAAGTTACCGGCAGGTATTGTAACAGTTCCGCCACCTGCATTAGATGCCGCATCAATTGCTCTCTGCAGAATTTTACTGTTCATCTCCATCAGGGTCTCGTCTTGCGTATCCTTATACAGTGAAAGAGTCTCCCCAGCATCCAAAGCAGATACGTTTTCAGCAAACGCTTCCACAGCGATAACTGCATCGCCTTCTTCTGCATGTACCACACTTGGGCAACACAAAAGCACACTCATGACAAACAAAAACAAAGAAACTATTTGCAATCCTATCGTTTTATGTGATATCATGCAAATCTTTTTTTCAGTTACTTTTCCCTCAATTTCTTGTCTCATTTTCCCGATCTCCTCTTTTATTCAATTTGATCTCCTTTTATATTATTCTCTCCCATCATACAAAAGGGCTCGAAACCGCTAAAAAATACACTAAGTTCAGTTAATGAACTTTTCAGCGTACTGAGGAGCATACCTTTTGTCCACAATCTTGTACAGTATATCATACAGCCTTATATAACACAAGATAGAATGTATTTGTCTGCATCCCTCTTTTATTCATCTTCTTCGTCTGCTTCATTTAAGTCTTCCGGCTCCAGAATTGCAAACGCAATATTCGTGGCATGATCTGCTGCACGCTCCAGTCCGGAAACTGCATCCGAATACAGCATTCCTGCTTCTGGCGTACATTTTCCCTTGGACAGACGCTTCACATGTGATTTTTGAATCTTACGTTCTTTTTCATCTACAGCATCTTCCAACTCCAGAATCTCTTTCATATGCTCCGGACTTCTCTTGGAAAACATATCGAGAGCATATTCCAAGGCTTTCACCGCCATCTCTGTCATATCAGAAAGCTGATTTACTGCCTTTTCGCTGAATACGATATTCTTTTCCATCCGCTCTTTTGCAGAATCCGCAAAATTTTCGGCGTGATCGCCAATCCTCTCGATATCATTTGCTACGTGGAATAATCCGCCCAACAACTTCGCATCCGCCATCGGAATGTCCAGTCCATTAATTTTTACAAGATAATCCGTAATTTCCTGATTCAGATAATCAATGTATTTTTCTCTCTGGTAGACTTCCTCAATCTTTTTAGGATCGGGATTGCACAACGTCTCCATACTCATCTGCAGGTTGAGTTTTGCCAACTCTCCCATATTTAACAATTCATGAATAGCATCTATCACTGCTGTTGTCGGAGTGGGCTGTGCAGAATTACTGATATACTTTAACTGATATACATCCTCTGTACTTGCATCCTCTCCTGGAATAATCTTGTACGTTGCCTTTACAACCCATGTCATAAATGGGAACAGCAGAATCACTTCCATTATTTTAATAAACGTATGGACATTTGCCACAGCACGTCCTGGATTTCCTCCGGAAATAGACATAAACATTTCCGTGATCGGATTCAATGCAAGCATCAGTACAGCAAAAATAATCGTAGAACCAATAATATTGAACAGGAAATGAATCCATGCCGCACGCTTTG
>JAHHTO010000011.1 GCA_020024595.1 Schaedlerella sp. | reverse complement strand
ATCTAAAAGAGTATCATAAATTTCTTCTGTTATTCCTCTTTTTCCAAAAATATTCAGCGCATCAAGGTAGTATTTTCCGGCAGTCAGCTGATTAATAAAATTCTGTGATAAAATACGGTTTGTCAATTCACGACACCATAAATTTGCAGAAACCATATCTGCCATGTTAAAACTTTCGCATAGGCTTATCCTCTCACTTACTTTCCAGTTTTCTACTTCCTTGTCAGACGCTGTTCCCTGTGCCATTTTATAAAGAATCGAAATATATTTTACCGCTTCCTGCATAGAATCACATACAGGATAAAGATCTGCTTTCCACAGTGAATGCTCACTTTTTTTCCATAAATCCGTTTTGTTCAACCCATTTTTAATAACAAAATCATGAAGAGGCACACCCAAAAACTCTGCTCCTGTCGAATATTCCATCTTAGGATTATCATTTACTCCATAAATCCTTATTGTATGTTTCTGCCCTTTTAGAAACAATCCATGGATTACTACATCTTCTGGAACAACTTCATTTCTCAGTTTCACATTTGATACCACAGCACCTGCACCGATACACGAGCAATCCAACACATAACTGTTCTCAATATAGGCTCCATTTTCTATTTTTGCCCGTTTCCCTATATAAGCATTATGGGTAGCAAATGATGTATTTTCAGGTGCAGTAGTCAGGACATGGCTTGACCACCCTAAAAACGCATAATCCGAAATATCCTTTGTCACAAGATTTAACAGTTCTCCAGTGGTTCCAAAATGAATAAACTCTGCTGGCGAAAGACAAATCAGACGCATTGAGAATCCAGATAACGTATCCCAGATTTTTTGTCTGCATGATAATAGCTTGTCATTCATTGTCCCTTCTGGTTTTTCCTCAAAATACTGTTCCAAAGTAGACTGTTCTGCCAATGGATATAAAAAGTCCCCATAAAAACTGATTCGCGCCTCTTCGTTTACAAACTCTGAAAATTTTTCTTCATCTATCCTGTTATCTGTACTGATTAATGTATACAACGCATTCAGCAATTCAGAATCAAGTACGACAGCACCTGTATCCAAATCTACATTTCCCGACTCATTCACTGCTCCAGATTTTCTTAAACTCTCTTCTGTCTGCTTATGAAGAAATTTTCCTACAAATCCATTCCCATCATTCAGGAAAACCCCATGATTCTTTCCCGTTTCAACAGGTTCCTTAATTGAAAGTGCTGCCGCACCTCTGTATTGCAAATCAATCTGAAGTGGATTGAATAATAATAATACATCGCCGGAAAGAACTAACATTCCTTCTTTAATTCTGGACGGAACTCCAGACATTGCAATCATAAATTCATCAAACAAAGTAGAGGCCCGCCCATTTGGAAGTTCTCTCGGTACAGGGGAAAACAGTTTCCCACTTGCCGAATATTGCGGTATTCTTTTACTATCTCCGCCGGAATGAATTACTAAAATTCTAAGATCTGCAAAATAATTCTCTTTTTTTTCTCCTGACTGCTCTTCTGCAACATAACGAAGTACATTGAGAGTTGCCCCACCGGATCCAACCCTCTTTCCATCCGGATCAGAAATCACTGCATATTTTGTTTTCTCCGGAAGCAAGCCATTATCCTGCCGATATTGAATCTGTTCACGATATACATTTGCCTGCTCCTCATTTGAAGCTGTTAAAATAATATAGTCCCATTTAATAAAATTTGTTTTTCTTAAGCTGCGCTCATAATCTTCCCATGCATCAAGATAGCTTTGCTGTAAAAAAAGGTTTTTCATTTTTTTTAAATTCATTTAAATATCTCCTTATTACGTGGAATCAGCCTTAGTGTTGACCTTTTACATGCAAAATCTTTCTAAATAGTTTTTCAAAACGGTTTCTGTTTACTCCCCATACAGTAAGCCTTTTTTGCTCTGTATTGAAAGCAGGAAATTCTTTTACCTTTAGTCCTTTTTTCTCTACCCAGACCTGTAGTAAACGTTCTGCTAAAAATCCAAATATTCTCCGCTGATAGTCATCTTCATATTTATTTAAATCAATTTTGGACTCTAGCCTGTCCATAAGAGAAAACAACCATGCCGCATATTCATCAAATATCTCTTTTGAGCAAATCATCATATTCGCATAATAAAAAGAATGTGCCTGCATCACTTGATCATACGCAGCTAAATATTCTGGATGAAGTTCTTTTATCACATCCCTTAAAATATCTAAATCCTCTATCCAATGTGCATCTCCGTAATATTCACGGACAGTACGCATGATTTTTACTTTCACAGGCAAAATAATGTCTGCTCTGTTCAGTGATTTTAATACTTTCTCCCCCGACAGAATCCGTGGTTTTTTATCAAAATAAGTATATAGAAAATCTTCCAGTCTTGTAGTAAAGTACCGTCTGTAATGTACCAGCCCCACAATATCACTAGTCTTTTCCTGTCCATTTTTCCATATCCAATATAGTCCTGTTAATTCACAGTAATTCGGATTCTTCTCTGCAATATTATCTGACATATCGTCCCTTAAATAATCCACACCCATATTATTTTTCGGGCCCACCTGCAGTACCTGATAATATGTCTTATCAAGCATAGAATCATGAAACTTTTTATGAGTAATTACATAAATCATGCAGCACTATCCTCTCTATCTTTTAATTTCTCTGTTGAATACCACAACAAACCAATCTGCCAAATATGTTTTCAATGCATAATAACAGTCAAGATATGCACACAGTTTGATTCCACTTAATATATCTCTGTTTTTCAAAAACTTCAACCGATAAATACAGTAATTATTTACACGTTTCAAAACGCGTTTTCTCTTACTGTCCAGAGAGTTCTGTGTCTTTTTGAAAAAGTCCATAACCTGTTTCATTACGCGGCTGTAATACTCTATATCTTCTAACTTCTTAGCTCGTCCGGTAACTTCAACAGCAGATGCATTTTGATTATGTCTGCGAAAACGGATCAAAGCTTTCTGATATACATATAATCCATCCGCTATGCGAGCCATTCTCCAGAAAAGTGCATCGTGAGGATATTTCTCAAACCAATACGGTGCAGCTGTCTTTACAAAAGATTGCCGGATACAATATACACATCCTGGGCGCCTTACATATAGAAAGTCACAATTAAACTTTATCTTTTGTAATGATCCGTCATTTTTGAATTTCTCCGTATTCCGTGCCTTATCGATTGCTCCTGTCATATAGAATGGTTCATAATTTGATGTAAGAACAAGAATTTGTGGATTTTTTTCCATGATTCCTGTCATAACTTCTATTTTCTCAGGCATCCAAATATCATCCTGATCTGCCAGAAAAATATAGTCCCCTTGTGCCTGTTGTATGAGCTGCATAAAGCTTTTTTCCCATCCACAGTTCTTTTCATTCTGGTATACTTTCCATGTCGATAATTCATATTTCTGAATGTATGACTTTACAAATTCGTATGTATGATCACTGGATCTATCATCCGCTATGATTACCTCATCCGGTTGTTTTGTCTGTCTGCGTATAGAATCCAGTTGTTCCTCAATGAACCGCTCTCCATTATATGTAGACATCACTAATGAAACCATCTCAATTATCCCCCAGTTCTAACTTCCATGCTCCGTGTGTAACCCTGTCACACTCTGGTGGCAGCTGCATATAATTTTTACCATATGTGACCTCTAATTGCCACTGATAATCTTTAATTACAGGAAATTCGTAACCTTCAAACACCAATGTTCCTTTTGGATTTATTTTATCAATTGGACAAACTCTATTGATCTTCGCATCTTCCTTACTGATTGCCGGACGGAAATAAAACTTTCCAGTTTTTTTCTTTTTATCCGGAATCGCCATCATTCCAATTTTCTGAAGAAATGAATTAGAAAATGGTGAAAGTAGAAAACTGATTGTTTTCCACATTTTCTCTTTTTTCTTATTTTTATCCTTGATTAACATCCCTGCTCTTCGTATTAAGACTGATCTGATAAAAGGTTGTATCTGATCTGCAAGTTTCAGTCTCCAGCTCTCCTTTTCAATCAAATCAATTGGAAAAATATCAACAAAAATACCTTGATGAGAATCTATATCTTTTTCCTCTTCTGTAACAAATATAGTTCCTTCTTTTCGAAATTTACCAAAAAAATTCCAATAATTCGGATCTGTCTCAATACATTGAAAGAAATACCCTTTCAATAAACCTTTGCGATATAATTTCAGCAGTTCCTGATAATCTTTGCGGGGCATGATCAAATCAATATCATCATCCCACGGAATAAATCCTTGATGCCTCAATGCCCCTAACAAAGTTCCACCTTCCAAAAAATATGTCAATCCATATTTTTTACATATTTTATCAAAATCTTTTAATATCTCCAATTCTGTCATCTGGAGTTTTCTTAACATCTCCTGTTTCATCTTTCTGCTCACCCATTCCCAACTCAATTGATCTGCTTGGTTTACCTACAAATTTTTTCATATATATCATTTAATATCTGGTAATTTTTCTGTGGTGTGTATTTTCCCTTATAATAATTTTTTACCTCTTCGGAGGAATATCCCGAAAACTTTCCGATCACTTCTGCCAAATCACTACTGCTGTTATACTGAAATGTACTTCCTGTTACTCCTTCCAAAATTAAATCCCCAACATTTCCCATCCTCGATCCTATGACAGGGGTTCCAACACTATATGCCTCTAATATTGTCATCGGAAAACCTTCGTACCATTGTGTTGGCAGTATCAAAGCCTTCGCCCCAGCTATAATTTCTCTTACTTTTTCATTTGGTAAAAATCCCATGATTTTTACAGTATTTTTACAATAAGCCTCAACAAATTCCCTGCACCATTTTTCCTCAGGTCCTGCTCCACATATTAATAATAAAGGGGCTTTTTCTCCTAAAATACGCCATGCCTCTAAAAGAATCCGTATTCCCTTTTGTTCATCTAGCCTTCCTGCAAAGGCAAAATAGTTTCTTTTCTTTTCAGAAACACATAGATCAGATATTTCTGTCGTAAAATTAGGCTTCACATAAACATGGGATACAGGAATCTGTTTCAAACATAACAATTTTTCTTTATTAAATTCAGTAAGGCAAATATAATATATTTTCCTGTAAATTTTCAATATACGGTGAAATTTTGTGCTGATTACACAAGCCATGGTCTGGAACATGCTTTTTCGATAACATTTATATTTTATTGAGCACTGTAATCCCTTTTCTACACATTTTTCGCAAATCTTTCCTTCTCGATAAAACGTTGCTCCCGGACATAATAATCGGAAGTTGTGTATTGTCTGAATCACCGGAACTTTACATGAATTTGCCGCATAATATACAGATGGACTTATTAAATTCAGTGTATTATGTACATGAACGACATCAATCTTATACTTTTTAATGATATATTTTATTTCCCTATATGTGGTAAGAGAGAATACAGTACTGAACGGTAATGATATTTTCCTGAATCTTCCCAGATTTTTCAATTCAGAATTATTTCTTGTATATAAAAATACCTGATGTCCATTTTCTTCTAACAATTGTTTTTCATTTAAAACAACTGTATCTTCTCCTCCCGGTATTTGATAATAGTTATGTACGATCAAAACTCTTTTTTTCATTTCACACCAATCCAAGTTCTATTCTACCGTCCTTTGATAACTACATTCCACAAAAATCGAGCATTTGTATTCAAATAGCGTTTAAACAATCGTTTCGGATCTTGAAACAAACGGTACAACCACTCTAAGTTACATTTTTGCATCCATTCCGGCGCACGAGATATATTTCCCGCATAATAATCGAATGCAGCTCCTACACCAACCATAAATCCTTGTATTTTCCCCTGATGTTCTGCCATCCATTCTTCCTGCTTTGGAGCTCCTAACCCTACCCATACAAAGTCAGATTGTGTGGCATTAATTTTGGACATGATCTCTTCATCCTCTTCAGGTGAAAGCTTACGAAATGGGGGACTGTACATTTCCATCTTCACTCCCGGATAGTCTTTTTCTAATTTCGTTCTTAACTTCTCCAGTGTCTCATCAGTTGACCCATAAAAAAAATGCTTATATCCATGTTCTACTGATAATTTCAGCACCTCTCCCATATAGTCCGGTCCTGTGGTACGTTTCATTTCCGTAAATCCGCGCCTTCTTCCAACTGCTGACAAAGGTCCTCCATCTGGAATCGCCATAATTCCACCGTTTTGAATCCTTTTGTAATTCGGATTTTGATCACTCATAACCGTAGTATGCACATTTGACACACACATATAGTCTCCCCTCAATTGAGAGATGTTTCTCTGAGTAAAATCAAGGAGCCATTCCATATCGATGGCTGCAATCTTCACCCCCAAAATATTACATATCGGAACCTCTTTTTTATCAACTCTATGTTTATATACAGACAGTCGTTCTTTTTCCATTTTTCCCTCCCCCATTTTTCTACTATTTCTTATATTTTTCTAATATTTTTGTATACTGGCTTTCTGTTATTTTACGGGTTTCACCGTTTTCAAGTTTTTCAACAGATGCAGAAAAAGATTTAATTTGCCATCCATCATTGTTTTCCAACGTAAATCCTGTTAAGAACCTGTCCCCACTGTAATAAAAGCATCCCACATATTCCTGTTCTTCACCATTATCCTGAACAAGCATCAAATCTGTCATATCATAATACATAAAATACTTCGGATTGAGTTTATCTATCACTCTCTGATATGAAGTTCCTTTTTGGAGAGCCCTATCATCTTCTTTCCTGAAATTAACTCCTAAGAAGTCATAACAATACCGCTTCAATTCTTTTGCGATTTCTGCCTGCTTTTCCAATATTTGCGGGGTGGTTCTGTCTAACTCTTCCATAGGAACCGTCATACAGTATGCCATTGCTTTACACAGATTTGATTTTTGTATGTTCAGCACAAAATTCTTAATTGTTTGTTTTGGATTCTCTTCTTTAAGCGGATTCAAAATAAAATAGTTTGGTGGCAGAAGAAGCGCATCTGGATTTTTCTTATTTTCTTTTTTATCCAACAGTATTTCAAAAGATACATTTTCCTTTTTTAATATACGGAAATACTGTTTCAGTGACATCGTACCTTTTAATTCTTCATATTCTTCTTCTGTAATCTGTCTGGCAGGACGATCGACATTTGTTTGAGATAATCTTCCGCCGATTTCAAATACCTTCCACCAGTCTCCATAATGATTCAATGTGATGCCTACCACATAACTCTGTCCCTCGTACTCCAACAAACATAATACTTCACAAAGCAGGTCTCCTCCCCACACCGCAAGCGTATCTTGTATTTCCTCCTGATAAACCATCTGAAGCTGTTGGTCTGGATTTGCTAAATCAACACTTTTTATTTTTATTTTATCTGGACTTGGAAATACATCTTTTAACTTCTGAATAGACTGCACATATTCAAATGTCAATTCACCTGAACTCATTTCATTATATGTTCCCCAATTTCCAGAAGGGGCAATCGTTAAATCGGTATAAAATATCTCTTTTGTTCTTATCTGTTCATGCACAGAAACATTCATCAGTCGTTCATCAATAGCACACCCTCGAAGCATCTTATCCAAATCATCCTGCTTCAGTCCTGATAAAAAATATTCTGTTAATAAAATTGGATCATTAATTGAGTCTACATTCCATTCTTGTTCTAAGTCTTCATTTATATACTTAGGATCTATACCGTCATCTGACTGAAAGTACTGATACCCTGCCATTATTCCAATGACAAAAACAACTCCTATGATACCTATAATTATCGGATTTTTTTTCAATCCACAATATAGTTTTCCCATCTTATTCCCTTCCGATTTATACATAATTTCATTTTTGAATCTCCAGATAAAGCAGCCAATGCTGCCCAGAAAAACGGATAATATGAAATCTCTATCATATGATGTTCTATCATGCACTGCACTGCAGCTATTGCAAGCATCCAGAGCAATACCCATTCTTTTTTTTCTCTTGCACGAAATCCGACAATACAACTTATGATCAATACGGTTGCCATTACTAAAAGACCATACTTTAATGCAATAGAAATATAAGAGGAATCAATAAAAAAGTATCTTACTATATCTTCTGATGTACCACCATTTCCCTGCATTGGGATATACTGTCCATATAATGAAAACCCAAAAATCTCTGCTCCCTTTTTTCCAAGAAGCAGTCTTCCACTTAACACATGATCTAACAACTCACTGATTCTATTATCTGATGAATAAAAAATAGTTGCCAAAGTCATAAAAGCTGCACAGATTACTGTTGACATAGCCAGAAAAAATGACCATATGGGGTTCATAACATATATTTGACCTTTTTTCTCTGAAAACCTAACTCTCAGTTTATTATACAACAAAGCCCCCGCTGTACAGATAATACAAATCATACTGGTTCTTGCGTCACAAAAATAAGACACTGCTATACCAAGCAAAACTATAATTCCCAATTCAATATATTTAATTTTACTTTTCCTTAAATACCCATACCCCAGAATTGTAAAGAACAGATGTGCCGCAAAATCCGTCGGATAGACAATTCCAAAAGCCTGTCTGATCCTTCTTCCATTCTGCACATATGCATAATTTTCAATCTGCCCCATCAACGCAGCTGTCATTGTAATAATCAACATACTACCTGTTACAAAAACATATATTTTCATTATTTTTCGATAGGATATTCCTTTGCTCCCAACAATGAATAATAATGCATTAATCAGTAAATCCGCTCCTGTAACACGCCAACACATTAAAAATGTGATACAAATCATTACTGTAACAAGTGAATCTTTTAAGCTATATGCTTCAGAATATATAGCACGTAAAAATACACTGGAAATCAGAAATACTCTCAACATATTATAATAATTATACGGCCATTCAATCACAAATGTAGTTGTTTCAATAAAACTCGTAATCAAAACCAGAGCAAAAGCAATTAAATATAATGTTTCAAACAGATATTCTATTTCTCTTCTTTCCAACTTTCTTAACTTAATCATATCTGCTTATCCTTTCCTAAACCGAACCTCGCCCTGTAAAAACAACTTTTATAGTTTGAAGTAATATTTTTATATCTAATCCTAAGCTCCATTCCTTAATATACTTTCTGTCTAATGCTACAACTTCTTCAAAATCAACAATATCACTCCGTCCACTCACCTGCCACATACCAGTTAATCCTGGTTTTGCTGCAAGTCTTGCTTTATGATGCGTCTCGTATTGTTCATATTCATCTACAGTAGGAGGCCTTGTTCCCACTAGGCTCATATCGCCTTTTAACACATTAAAAAACTGAGGAAATTCATCCAAAGAGGTTTTTCGTATGAACTTTCCAATAGGAATTATTCTCGGATCGTTGTCCATCTTAAACATAAGTCCCTGCATTTTATTTTGCTTCATCAGTTCTTTTTTTCTTTCTTCTGCATCTGGATACATCGAGCGAAATTTATAAATACGAAATTTTCTTCCATTTCTTCCAACCCTCTCCTGTGAAAAGAAAATCGGCGCTGGACTTTGAATATAAATAATTGGTCCTAGGATAAGTGTCAGAAGAATTGTAATTACAATTCCAACAATTCCTCCGATGATGTCCATGATTCTTTTTATAAAGAGCTGTCTGGGTTCTGCAAAGCGAATACTAGATGTAATCACCATATGTCCTGCAAAATTTTCTACAATCGCATTTTGATTTTTTAATCTATTTGTCCCTAAATTCAAGTGGGTTGTGATCCCCATTTCCTCACATGCCATTAGCAATTCTTCCAAATAAGGAGATTGTTCCGAAAGGTCAATAAACACTTCATCTACCACACATTCTCTTAAATAGCTGACTGCATTTTCTCCCTTTGCTACAATGGGACTCCCCTCAAATTCTTCACTCTTATTGTCTTTATCCATTAAAATAATTCCTGCAATATAGAAATTTGTATATTTTCTTTCCTGCATACTTTTGATTGTCTCTTCTATCCGGTCCATCGTGGATATCACAATCAATGACTGTAATAATTTCTTATTGTTCATTCTTTTCTGAACATTTCTTTTCCAAATAATTCTCCCTACATATATCAATATATTTCCTAAAAACCACAATTCAAGAAAAACAGCTCTTGAAAAAATTTCTGTTGTCTTTGTTACAAACATATAAAAGAAAATAATAGCAATAACTGTCGAGCAAAAAAATACTGTCTTTTTAAATTCCTGAAAATATCCCCGTCGAAGAATATTTTTATAATTCTCCATAAAAAATCCAACACAGAACTGAACAAAAACAAGTATGATTGCCAATTCTCTGTATTTTGTATCTGTATATGGAAAAATAAACCCATGTCTCAACATATAGGCAAAAATATACGCCAGCTGAAAATATATTACATCCAAAATAATGAAATCAAAGTGCTTTAGCAACACACTTTTTTCTTTTTGATACATTGTTTTTCACCCCGTCACTTTTTCTTTCGTAGAATCTGAACTCCGTATTCCAAAATACTATAGACAAATGGCTCTTTTAATAAAACTAACGCAATGCCATATACACTAAAAAAGGTAATTGATGTTACACAAAGTTTTATAAATATTCCAAGTTCAAGCACCTCTTCGATCATAAGGACAGACATAACAGCAAGTATTAATCCAAGAATTATTTTACCAAATGGAACATCACGCACCATTCCTATTATTTGTTTCCTCAGATACACACATTGAACAAACAGAACTAAAATTTCTGCCATCAATGTAGAAAATGCCGCTCCATCTGCCCCATATTGAGGAATAAGAATCAAATTAAATAGGAAATCAAATATTGCACCTACTGCCACAGAGATTACCACTTTCCGCTCTTCTCCCAATGGTGTAAGAACTTGGATCCCTGTAACATTTGAAAGTCCGATCAACAGAACAGTCGGTAATAAAATAATCATTGGTTTCACAGCTGGAAGAAATGCCTCACTTCCAGATAAAAGCAAAATAGACTCTCTTGCAAACAATGTAAAATAAATACAAACAGAAGTTGCCACCACAAATACAAAGTTAAATGCTTTTGAAATCATTCTTCTAAATTCTTCTTGATTCCGATTCTGAATATAATATGACAACCGTGGTAATAATACTGCACCTAAAGAAGTTACACAGGCTACAAGTACTGATTTGACCTTAATGCCCGCATTATAATATCCAACCTGTGTCTCTCCTTGCATAAATCCTAGCATCACAACATCCAAATTCAAGTAAACACTACTAGCTGCTGACAAAAGAAAAAAAGTAAATGTTGCTTTCAAATGTTTTCTTAATTCATATCTTCTCTGTTTTTTTAATGAAACAAACTTCTTTAGCCTTACAAAGTTAAGAATATATGACCCTGCACTTCCAATAACATAAATCACTCCATAAATCAGATAATCATCAATATCCTTCACAAACAAGAACATCAATATCATTCCAATTAACTTAAATACAAGAGCGCAAAGCGTAATATAAGAATACTGTTCTAATGCATTATAAAGCCATTGGACACCTATTGTTGTCAATCCAATGCTGATTCCCATGATCATCAATAACTTTTTTCTTTCTGAAAAAGTCGGTATCAAAAAAAGTGATGCAAAAAATACTACATACGTAATACTTGTTGTAATTCCGCTTATAATGAGCAATTCCTGAACAGTCTGGGATAACCTTTCACGATCATCCCTCACTTGGGCACATGCTCTTACTCCATATGTTGGTAAACCAAGCGTTGCAAACATTGTAAAATATGTTACAACAGAAGTAGAAAAGGCAATCTTTCCACTTCCCTCTACCAACAATACTCTCGATATATATGGAAATGTGATCAACGGAAATATCACTCCTGATACCGTTAAAATAATGTTCATTATAAAGTTGAATTTTACAGAATGTGTCTTCATCTTCACTTAACCTTCATTTTTAATTTGCTCACAGTCGTCCAGAACCGGTAATTCCGAAATCCGGACTTTCTCAACGCATGTAACATACGACTTTTACTGTCTGACATTTCATAAACAATCGGACTTTTTTCCCGAATCATTCTGTCAAACTCTATAAACCTTCTCTTTATATCTTTATCCCCTGCCGGAAAACTTGCGAAAATACCAGCTTGATCTCCTACCATAATTGCAGCACGGTTGTTCAGATAATCAATCTTCTTTTGGTTATCTGATTGTTTCTCATACTCAGAAGCAAACTCTACCAGCCGAAGTGTGACTTTAATGTGATTATCCAAATGCTTCTGAAAACCTTTGATACTGACACTCTGCGTTGCAACTGCCAGACGGTACATATAAACTGACAAGTCAAAATATTCAATCGTTTCTACGTATGGTACCGGAAAGGTGATATATTCATTATCTACATAAAAGCAATGCTCGTCCAAACGAATCTGTTGTTCTTTCAAAATTGCACTTTTTATCACCAATGCATGCATCGGAAGCTCCGTGTACTGCGCCGCCTCGTCAAAACGGCACTTTGGATGTTCTTTTAAAAATGGAAATCCTTCACGTTTTTTTTCCTTTGTGACATCATTTACCTTATAGTAATCTGTAACAACATAATCCGAATCTGCACCCTCTAAAGCCTGTACTAATTTTGCAAAATCTTCTGTATCAACCCAGTCATCCCCGTCTACTACTTTAAAAAATTTTCCCTGCGCTTCTTGAATTCCACGATTAATAGTGGAACCGTGACCACCATTTTCTTTATTAATCAATCGGAAAGTTTGAGGATATCTCTGTTCAAATCTTTTAGCGATTTCCGGTGTACGATCTTTTGAACCATCATTGACGATCAGGACCTCGATCTTATCCATGATTGTTTCAGAAATAAAAGATTCCAAAGTCTCCTCCAAATATTGCTCCACATTATAAGACGGAATCACAACTGTTAATATCTTGCTCATGAGTTTCCTCCATAAACTATATTTTTTAATACTTCTTTCTGCTTTTCCAGACCATATTCCTCTACTTGTTGATTAAACAAGACTTGTCTCCTGTCTTTTTTTTCTATATTCAATATATCATTCGCCCACTCTTCCGGTGCCTTTTTTAATGATATAAACCTGCAGCGGTCGGAAATAACTGTTTCTTCTGTAATCTGACTACTAAATACACACGGAAGCCCCGTGCATTGTGCCTCAATACCAACCGTCGGAAGTCCTTCAAAATTGGATGGAAGTAAAAACACATCCATGACCTGCATCAAATCTGCCACATCATTTCTCCATCCAAGAAACTGAACGTGCTCTCTTAATCCCAGTTCTTCTACTTGTTTTTGTATCTTTTCAAACCTCTCTCCTTCTCCAACAAGAAGTAGGACGGCCTTTTCATTCTTCTTATATATAGCATCAAAAATACGGATTAAAAAATTATGATTTTTCTGATAACAGAAGCTTCCCACATGTCCAATCACCAGACAGTCTTCCAATCCCATCTCATTACGCAGCTTTCTTCGTATTTCCGGATGGAACTGAAATTTCTCACGGTCCACTGCATTATAAATGAGGTGAAAATTTCCCGATTCAGTAATCTTTCTAGGAAACATCCATTCTCCTGCCTTTTTTGAACAGGCATAATATTCGTTGGCTGTACAGTATAAAAACAGTCTGCAGATCCTATGCAAAACGTCATATGCTGTACGTTTTCCCTTACTTTCCAAATTATTTCCACTGGAATGACTGTGTATAATTCTTCTTGGCACGTTACACTGCTTTGCAGCCAAAGCAGTGATACATTCAATTGCAGTCGAAAGATTCAGGTAGACTATATCATATCCTTCTCTCTGAATCAGTGTCTTCACTTGACGGTACTGTGTCAAAGGTTTCCAAAGTCTTGCAACGCAGAATACTCTTGTGTTATATTGCTTCAGTTTTCTACAGAGTTCCGCATTTTCTACATTGGACAGAAAATCAACCTGTATATGTTCTCCATGAACTGCTTCCAAAAAATTTATCAGGTAGTTATCGACCCCGCCTTTTCCATCAATCACATAACCTGCCAGTATCTTCTTTTTCTCTTCCATAGATTATTCCTTTGCCTTAACACCGTTTCCTTCACTCTCCTGCAACAATGCCACCGCACTTCCAAGTGCCATCCAGAACCAATATGCATGGGGTCCACTTAAATAGACGATTGTTGTCATCAGCATACTGCCGGCCCCTAAGCTAAATATGATAGAAATCTGTAACGCAAGAAATTTTCTGTCTTCCTTTTTTATTCCTCGAAAATTTCTAATAAATATCCAGTAACTTCTAACAAATATCGCCAACAGCAATACAACCCCAATAATTCCCTGGCTGACCAAAGTGTCTAATAACAGGTTGTGCATCGAATCATAATCGATATCATACTTCGTATTAATGATGTATGTATCTGGAACATATTTGTGCGCATAAGCAATTATATTTCTATAACTGACACCATAAATCGGAGAAGTCTTTGCAAGTTCAATACCACTTTCCCATATTGCAAAACGTCCACTGGTACTGTCTTCTTTCACATCCTGTGTTCTGGATCCCTGCATGGCAGATTCTTTTGCCTCCAGCGGATATCGTCTCAACCGTTCAGCACTGATTCTTTTATCCAGTTTCATATACTGCTCGTTTCCGACATATCCTCCTACTATAATACCAACACAAATAGCACCCGAAATAAGTGCAGAAATCAAAATGCGATATACCGCTTTTCTATTCTTTGTCCTTGAATATACTACCCATGCTGTCCAGCATGCAGCACCTATTCCCAAAGCCCCGAAGGCCGCTCTTGAGTCTGAGCAGACAATATATCCACACTGAACTAGTATACTGAGAACGAAAAGTATTTGAATCACTCTATTTTTTACAGTCCACATTAGATATACCGCTAACAATACCGCTATGACCGCAATTGCTGCCCCATGATTCGGATCATCATAGACTCCCCACAACCGTTCCCACTTAAATCCAACTTTCCGATAAGATCTTGGCCCTGTCATGAATTTGTAATTTCTTCCCCACCAAACCATGCTTAAGCTCACGATATTCGCAATTGTACAGTATATTACATGAATACTTCCCAACACAAAAACTTCTTTTTTTCGTTCCTCTTTCGTAATCAGAAAACTAGTAAAATATAAAATTACCATCGGCAGAAACATCCAGACAAGTTCTTTTAAATTATCTGATATTCCCAGTCTAACCGTCATCGCAGAACTGAACAAATAACTTAACAAAAACAGAATAATCAGAATTACATTTCCCTTCTTCATCCAGTTTTTCCATTTTACCAACAACCACACCGCCGGAACACACATTCCTGCAATCAATAAATAGTTTGAGTAATAAAACCATTTTGTATAATTAAAAAACGTAATGAATGCGGTTAACATATTCAACAAATAATAAATTTTAAATCCAAATACGATCTTCTTCATACGCGATTTTTACCGTTCTTCTTTACTTTCTACCTTCTTATCTTCCTGACTTCACTTTCGAATACAACATGGGCATTCCACTTCGGATGATATGGATTCCTCTTCCCATTGCAAGACACAGCATTGTTTTCTTCCACCGAAGAAATACCAATGCAAGTGACAATACTTTGCTGTCCTTCGCTTTTGCTCCCGGAATCAAATCTTCAAACAATGCCTGACAGAAAATCGCCCTGCACCACCTGTATCGGTCTGTGTGTGACATTTTAGAACGCCTATCGCAATTCCTCTCCAATGCCGAAACAATATATCGTCCGTACAGACTTCCCAGAGTCTGCTTTACTTCTTCTGTACATAAATTCCAATACTTGTACTGCTCATATAGAAGCTCGATCCTGCGATAATGTACTTCAAAATACTCCGGGACAAATTTATTTGTCAGATTTGCACTTAACCGCTTCGCATAATGATACGGTGTAATTCCAAGAACATTCAGGCGGCGGATATCCATAAAGTATTTGATATTAAATTCAATATCTTCGATTAATTTCACATCCTTGTACTGAAAACGGTTCTCCTGGATATACTGCAGATTATAAATCTTATTCCATGCGTACCCATACAAAGTTTCACGTTCATACTGCACGATTGCCTTACGCAGTTCTTCCTGATTGTCGAACAGTTTTTCTTCTGGACAAACTACGTGGGAATAGTCCAATTCTCCACTCTTGTTATAATACTCTTCAATCAGGCCAAACAACACCACCTCTGCTGGATTCTTGTCCAATGATGCCTTAACTTTTTCCAGTACATCTGAATCCACATAGTCATCTGGATCCATAAACCAGATATATTTCCCTGACGCTTCTTGAATTCCAGTATTGCGTGCCTGACTCAGCCCCTTATTTATCTCATGATGCACAATCCTGATGCGTGGATCCCCTTTTCCTGCCTTTTCTGCCGCCTGGATGCTCTTATCCGGAGTACAGTCATTGATAATCAGTATCTCCCAATCCTGAAAAGTTTGTTTCAAAATACTTTGTACTGCATGTCCAATGTATTGTTCTACTCCGTAAGTCGGCATCACAATACTAAAATAAGGTTTCATACGCTACCTCTCATTTAAATTTGAATTTTCATACCCTTTACTTGATTTACTGAAATGTCGCCTGATTTCTGTAATTTACAGCAATATAACTTTTTCCACGATTGATTTTAATTTCCTGTCCATTCTGATCATAAAACCGCAATCTTGAATTCTCATTATTAGGATCTTTTAACCAATGAATCTGCTGTACTGCTCCATTGGACACATAGTATCCTACAGAATCATTGCTTCCGTCCCAATCAACATTCTTATGCCCAATCTCATCACGTACCGTAATATCCGTCTCCAAAACAAATACGTTTGTAAATGAAAGTTGTTTATTTTCTTTTCCATCTATCTGCGGATTGCCGTTCAACTGTTTCAGATATGTATTGCTTGTTTCATCATATGTCAATGTTGCAGTTGCTGCACCGAAGTTGATATTGACAGTGTTGCACGCATTACCTTCCGGTTTCACTTGTTCATTTAGCCCATTGAACTGAAATGCTGTATCTTTCTTGTCATCAGCCAAATCTGTACGAATTCCATTTGCCTGTACATAAGATGCAAATTGTGTTCCATCAAAATATCCGGTATGCTCCAATGAATATCCTGTATTCAGTCTATCCTGATCTCTTCCGAATAAACCTCCCGGATTATTCATTCCGTCAAACTGATCCAGATTCAGCATTTCCAGATAATCAGAAATGGAGTCGTCAATTCCCCAATTTACATAAAATGCATCAAATCCTTGCGAAAAAGCCGGAAAATATCCACGGCAGCTTCGAACCGCACAAATCTGTGGTACTGTTGTATAGTCTGCATACATTGCCATAAATCGTGTATGGTCTGCTTCTACCGGTATCTCAAAAATAATATCTGCCTTTCCTACTCCATACTGCGGCATTGCATCAGGAATATTATTTACCATAACGGCTACCGGACGTTTACCGATTGCTTCTGTTGTCAAATCCGGTACCCCTGTCAGCAGATTTTGATTTGCCGGAATTTCCTCTTCTACAGGTTTCTCCTCTACGGCTGGTTCTTCTTTCACTACTTCCTTTTTAGGCTCTTCCTTCTGTGCCTCTTCTTTTTTACATCCTGCCATTGTAACTGCCATTGTTGCTGCAAGCATCATGCAAGCCAGCTGTTTCATTCTTTTTTTCATAGTATTCCCCTTTCTTACTTTTATTGAGTTTTTAATTGACATTCTTATCAAGCAATCCCTGAATCAATTCTTCTATTTTCCTATATGACTGTGGCCTGTCAAATTGCTCTTCTGCAATCTTTCGTGCCTTCTCTCCCATCTCCCTGCACTTTTCCGGATTCTCATACAGATCTTCAATTGCATCTGCAAGAATCATTACATCCTCCGGTATGATATTCACACCGAATCCATCCTTTTCTACCTTATTACGGAATTCCGAACTCATACAGGTGTTGATCATTGGACGTCCTGCTGCCAGATAATCTCCAATCTTGGTAACGATACTCTGAGGAGCCTTTTTCACGAAAGAGTTCACAAGTATATCTGACTTTTTCAAATAGGCTGCCATTTTATCATATGGTGCATATCCCACAAACTCAATATTGAATATCTGCTTTACATCAGCCATTGTCCGAAGTTCCTCCTTCAGCGGACCTCCCCCCAGAATCTTCATGCGGATATTAGACAACCCTCGATTTGCCAGTTCTTCTGCTGCAAGCACCATGGTCTTAATGTCATAACTTGTCCCGATTGTTCCGGCATATGTCACCCAGAACTCATCCTCATTTTTAAAGACCTCTTCCCAATTTTTCTGAGCTCCCTCATCAAATACAGATAGCTCATTTCCTACATATACCGTTTCCTTAGGCACATTCTTTTTCTGATGGAGAAATGGCCGATCCCGATATTCGTCTGATGTTCCGATCACGCCGGATACAAGGCTGTATACCTTTTCTGCATCCCTCTTAAGCGGATAAAACAAAATATCACTTACAATCGGAATGTCCAGTACCATCCGCATTGCTTCTGGCCACAGGTCATTAACATCCACTACAAACGGAATTCCCTTTTCATGTGCATACTGTGCGGCGGCAAGTGCCACATCATTTGGAGGAATTTCGGCATAGATCAAATCATAATCCCCTTCTTTTTCCAAAAGCGTCCGAAGGTTTTTTGCTGCAATCCGGTGGCTTTTGATTCGCCTGATATCTACATTCTTCTTATACCCCGGTTCATAGATAAACTTGATATGGAACTTATAATCTTCCTGATGAATTTTGGAAATATTCCGTTGTTCCTTTTTCCAATGCTGAAATGTAGTAGTAATCAGATCCACCTCATATCCTGCATCGGTCAGAAATTCACATATATAACGAAATCTTGTATATCCAGGTTCATCATCTAGTCGAACCCCCATTGTTATTACAGCTATTTTTTTCATCTCTGCTCCTCTCGACATCTGTCTGTTCTGTCACTATTTTCCTATCCGATTTCTTCCTCAGTGATCATAAATTCTAATGTAAGACTGCAATCACTGTATCAATCATCACCTTCAAATCTCCTGTCACACTAAAGCTTTTTAGATATTGGAGATTGTATTTCATCTTTTCTGAAAGAACATATTTGATATAAACTTCATCCACACTCTCTCCGGTT
The DNA here is from genome assembly GCA_020024595.1 of Schaedlerella sp. Classification (GTDB taxonomy): domain Bacteria; phylum Bacillota; class Clostridia; order Lachnospirales; family Lachnospiraceae; genus Schaedlerella. The sequence continues at coordinate 12,066 of JAHHTO010000011.1, read as the reverse complement.
TCCTTCAAGTATTTCTCCATCACTTCATCTTCGTCTTTATATACGATACTCGTCCGGGAAGTAATACCCGCCGGAAGTAGCAGCGTCGCCTGCATCTCATCAGTATAAGCATCCACATATTTTTTTACTTCCGGTCTGGTACCAACAAAGCTCATATCCCCGGTAAGTACATTGAATAACTGTGGAAGCTCGTCCAACCTGCATTTTCTCAAGAGTTTTCCCATTCTCGTAATACGGCTGTCACCGCTTTGAGTGATCGCAGGTCCACGCCTATCCGCATCTACAACCATCGTGCGGAATTTGAAAATACGATAAACTTTCCCATACTGCGTGACTCTCTGCTGACGGTAAAACACAGGACCTCTGCTGTCTGCCTTGATACAAAGCGCAAGGAGCAGCATTACCGGAGATAAAAGCACAGTCAGACACAAAGCAAGCACAAAATCCAGTATCCGTTTCAGATAGATACTGGTTCTGCGCTTCTTTAATAACTGATAGTACTCCTTTACAGACTCATTCTGAAGCTGTTCCGGCAATTCATTCCATTGCTTATAATGCATCGCAAAACTCCTTAATCACATAATCAATCTGTTGATCTGTCAGACATGTGTGTAAAGGCAGTGTGATCTCATTCTCAAACTGCCGATATGCATTGGGATAATCCTGAATATCAAATCCCATATTTTTGTATGCACTGAGCAGTGGAAGCGGCTTGTAATGCACATTCGTCGCAATATCCTTCTCTGCCAGTCTCTGAATGATAGCATTGCATTCTTCTCTTGTTTTTCCCTGCAAACGGACAAGATACAAATGTCCACTGGAAGTATGTGCTTCCTGATAATGATTCAGCCGCACAAGGGGAAGTTTATGAAAAGCATCATCGTATTTTTCGATCATTTCTTTTCTGCGTTTCAGAATCTCGGGATATCTCTTCAACTGAATCAGTCCCATTGCCGCCATAATATCGGTCATATTACATTTATAATAAGGAGCGATAATATCATATTCCCATGCTCCTGCTGTTGCCTTTGCAAGAGCATCTTTTGACTGTCCATGCAAAGAAAGTAGCATGTAGTCCCGATACAGTGCTTCACTGTCGATGCCTGCATCACATACATTTTTTGACCAGACTGCTGCTCCTCCTTCTGCAGTTGTCAGATTCTTCACTGCATGAAAAGAAAAACAGGTAAAATCCGCAATCTGTCCGCACATTTTTCCATCTACAGAAGCTCCGAAAGCATGTGCTGCGTCTGCCATTACCATAACTCTTCCCAGTGCTCTCTGCCGATCGTTTGCCGGACGGAACAAAGACTTCTTTTCTTCCACAATCTGATAAATCGTATCATACATACTATAAATAATCCCCGCAAGATCTACACAGATGATGGCTTTCGTCTTCTCTGTGACAGCGGCTCGGACCTGTTCCGGATCCATTTCAAACGAATCCGGCAGGGTATCCACCAGTACCGGTGTAGCACCTACATGGCAGATACAGCTGCAGGTTGCAGTATACGTATATGCAGTAGTAATTACTTCATCACCTGCTCCGATTCCCATAACCCGAAGGGACTGCTCCAGGCAGGCTGTCGCGGAATTCAGACAGACTGCTTTCTCTGTTCCGCAATATGCTGCAATCCTCCGCTCAAATTCTTTGGTTCGAGGTCCCGTTGTAATCCATCCGCTTCGAAGTGCATCTGCAACCTCTGCAATTTCCTCTTCTGTAATATCCGGTGGTGAAAATGGTACTTTCATTGTTCTCTTCCTTTCACATCAATATCTGCAACGCCCCGGTTTAAAAATGCATCGGGGAGATTCGAACTCGCATCCGGGAAACTCTGTTTCCAGCTTTCCTGAATCATCTGATCACGAATCGCATCCTCTTGCCGTAAATGATAGGTTGGCACAATTTTTTTCACGATAGTTTTCATATGATCCGTCTCCGCATAAGCAGACTGATACAAATCTTCCAAGTCTTTTAAAAACTCTTCTTCATCAAACTCAATCGGCTTTCCAATATGGATCAATTCGTTTTCCGTACTCTTTAAGCCTTCTTCTTTCATCAGAAGTTCTTCATACAACTTCTCTCCCGGACGAAGGCCTGTATATTTAATCTCGATGTCTACACCTTCTCTGTACCCGGACAGGCGAATTAGATTTCGCGCCAAATCTGCGATCTTCATCGGCTGTCCCATATCCAGCACAAAGATTTCGCCACCCTTCGCACTGGCTCCAGCCTGCAGAACAAGAGAAACTGCTTCTGGTATGGTCATAAAGTAACGGATAATATCTGGATGTGTCACCGTTACCGGTCCTCCTTCTTCAATCTGCTTCTTAAACAACGGAATCACACTTCCGTTGCTTCCCAGCACATTTCCGAACCGCACTGCAACATATTCTGTCTTAGAACGACTGTTAAAGACCTGAATGATCATTTCACACATCCGCTTGGATGCTCCCATGATATTGGTCGGGTTGACAGCTTTATCCGTAGAAATCAGTACAAATTTGCTTGTTCCATACTTATCAGCTGCCAATGCCACCTTATAGGTTCCAAATACATTATTCTTAATTGCTTCGTTTGGGCTGTCTTCCATCAAAGGTACATGCTTATGTGCCGCCGCATGATAGACGATATCTGGCTGATACTTTTCAAACACACTGTTTACTTTCCGTCCATTTCGCACAGAACCGATCAGTACGACCAGATCCAAATTCGGATAAGTGTGTTTCAATTCCTGCTGAATATCATAAGCATTGTTCTCATAAATATCAAAGATGATCAGCTGACGCACACCATTTGCCGCAATCTGACGACACAACTCACTTCCAATGCTGCCGCCCCCGCCTGTGACCAACACAACCTTGTCAGAAACATATCTTCCGATTTTCTCTGTCGTAATCTGAATCGGCTCTCTTCCAAGTAAATCTTCAATCTCCACATTCCGAAGTTTCGAAACGCTGACTTCACCATTCACCAACTGATATACACCTGGCAGAATCTTCAGTTCACACCCCGCCACTTTCTGGCAGATCTTCAGTATTTTACTTTGTTCCCGCTTATCTGCACTTGGAATCGCTACGATAATTTCATTGATTGCATAGCGCTCTGCCATAGGAAGAATCTGATCTCTTCCTCCCACAACTTTCACCCCATGAATATAGGTTCCATGCTTTCTTGGATTATCATCGATAATACAGCAGATACGGGAATCCAGCTCTGTACTCAATTCCAGTTCTTTCATGATAACGTTACACGCTTCTCCTGCTCCAATGATCATCGTATTACGCACATGTCTCCCATGTATACGACTCCGGTAGAGAAGCCGCATCAACCGGTAAGAAAACCGGCTGATACAGGTCAATATAAACAAACTGACTCCATATAGCACAAAATAACTTCTGAATATCGGTTTATAAGTGAAAAAATACAAAAACACATTCACCAGAAGAGAGGCTGCACACCCCTCAATGACATATACTAACTCTTTGATGCTTGCAAACCGCCACAGACTGGTATACAGTTTCAAAAATGCAAATATCAGAACAGTGATAAGAGTGTTCCAAAGTGCAATTTCTTTTACAGATACGATATACCACGGTTCAATCTCTGATAATTTCATGTTAAATCGTATCCAAAGTGCCAGAAATGAACTTAAATTTATAAAGACAACATCCAGTATTACAAGAAAGTACTTGTAGATAATGGATAGATCTGACTTTTCTTTTAACTTGCTTAGGTATTTTTTCATCTATTCTTCCTCTGTACCCTACATTTTGATCATACAAATACGCCTGAAGATCTCTAGTCGTTTATACATTCCATTTTATTGTGTCACCTCAGAATCCTGGAACACTTCTCCCGCTTCCACTGCATCAATTGCACTCTGAATTGATGTAACAGAATTCATATCCGGCTGAGTGACATATAAAATTGACCCCGGAGAAGAGAAGCAATACTGCTCATCTCCCGTTCCCTCTGCTGCCATAGACTTGATATTCCATGCCGCCGGACTTGCCAACTGACTCTTAATCAGTGTCTGGATCTGATCCTGACTCATATTGGTATCCACATTACCGGCGACACTTTCCAGAATACCATTCGCTCCCATCAGAATAGCCGGTGACACTGCCTTTTTAATCATCGCCGTAATCACTGCCTGCTGGTTCTTACCACGCTGGAAATCTCCCCCATCTACATTCTGACGTTCTCTCGAAAATGCCAGTGCCTGCTGTCCATTGAAGTGATTCATCCCCTGTGCCACATCCATCACAAGTCCGGAATCATAACTAGTTGTAAACGCCTGCTCGGAATTCACATCCACCCCGCCAAGTGCATCGATCATGGTCACAAGAGAAGTGAAGTTCACACGGGCATAAAAATCAATCTCTGTGTCATATAGCGCTCCTAGTGTTGCCATTGACGCATCCACACCATAGATACCGGCATGGGTCAGCTTATCTCTTTCACCGCCGGAAATATTTGGTATTTCCACATAGAAATCCCTTGGTGTTGTTACAAGCAGAATCTGGTGCGATGTTGGATTTACAACTGCCATGATATTCACATCACTTCTGCTGTTCGTCTCAATCGCTCCATACACATCAATTCCGCTGATATAAACGGTAAAGGAATCATCATCCACCTTGACCTCGGCTGCTTTATTTTCCACCTTGCTCTTAATATCATGAGAGTAAATAATTTTGATCTTGCTGCTGAACTCTCCAAACTCTTCTTCCAATATCCCATTATATGCTTCATTATATACAATTGCCTGCACTTCACCATTATGGAGTGCTGCTGCCTGTTCCTGTACACTCTTATATTCTGTTGTTGCGATCTCACTGCCTAGTTCTGTATGGATGACATCCACAGTTTCCCGAACATCATCGCCTTTCATCACATATTGTACACCAAAATTATAACCTGATGCATCTTGTATCGTTTCTGCCGGATCTTCTGCAAGCACAGCGACTACCATCTTATCCAGCTTCAAACCGCCGCCGCTGATTTCCTGCACGGTACCATTTGTTTTGAAGATATAGAAAGACGCGATTGCAAGTACGATCGACAGAAATACACTGAATATCTTGCCGGCAATTCCTTTCTTCTTCGACAACAGCTGGCTGAATAGCACAACAAGAAATAAAATCAGAAGCAAAACTCCAACTGTTGCAATGTATTTCATCGGTAACATATTCAAAACAAACAGAGAAAGCATCAAAGTCAATGAAACAACCAATTGTATTCCTGCCAATACCAACCCAACTGTTCTGCTGATTCTATTTGTTCTCTCCTGTTTCTTTGACACCGACTCCGAAACACCATGCACAGATTTTGCAGGGTTCGCATTTGCCACATATCTTCTGTGTTCCTGAATTCTTTTATCTCTTTGCTCTAGTTCCTTCCTTGTCATAGGACGGCTGCCTTGCTGTTTTCTTTTTCCGCCAGTACTCTTTTTATGACCGGTATTCCGGCTGTTTTTCTTCTCTGCCATGATATTCCCTTTCATAACTTCCATTACTTCCCATGCGCCAAAGAATCGAATCTTCTCCGGCAACTGCTCATTTATAATAGCATTTTCATGTCTTTTCTGCAAGTTTTCTGTCTCTTTTTATCGAAAAGCAGACCGGAATCTGTCAAGATTTTCCGGTCTGCTTGTTTCTTCTGTCATATAGATTTTTTGCGTCTCACAATGCTCTGTCCTTTTAAATATCTATAAAATCGACACCATAATCCTGCTTATCTTCATCATCCTCATCGTATTCATCTTCATACTCGTCATCGTACTCGTCTTCATACTCATCATCATACTCGTCTTCATACTCATCACTGTATTCGTCGTCATACTCGTCGTCATCTTCTAAAAAGTCATCTTCATACTCATCCTCTTCGTAACCAACGAATTGTTTCCTAGATTTATCTTTTACAGTGGGTTCTATCTCACTCTCTTCTTCGTCATAACTGTCATAGAACTCCTCCAATTCTGCATTTCTCCGTTTTAATTTTACTGCCAGAACAATCAAAATGATTAATAATAGTAAAATAACTGCCACAGCTGCTGCCAGAACGATCAGAAAATATGGTTCTATCCAGTTCTTAATTTTCTCCAAAATAGTATGATCTGTTTTTTCCTCTACCTCTTCTGTTGTTTTTACAATATATCTCTGGTATGTTCCTTCTGCAGAATCATATTGATAGTATCCTTCCTTTCCCTCACTGCTCAGTGCATATACTAGGAAATACTCCTTGGACTCCGTATTCTGCCATGCAGGGAAACTCGTGCCATTTATCTCCATTACTGTTTCCTGGAATTGTTCTGGAAGTGTACTTCCACCTCTTTCACCAAGCAGAAAAATGTAAAATTCTTCTCCCAGACTTATCTGTTCTGCAATTGTAAAACTGCTGTCAGTTTCATCGTATAACGCTATAACAGGGTCGTTGCTTCCCGCGATCAGATATACCATAACTTTCCCGGAAGAATCCTGCTGGATCGCATTGTGTTCGTTTCCGTTATAGGAAATCGTTGTTTTTGAAAATCCTTCTGGAATCAGAGCGTCCGTAAAGTTCTCATAGATTCCATACTTTGTCCCCATCACATCAATATTCGCTTCACTGACTTCTCGCTCACCATCTCCATCTAATCCGGTTGATTCTGTTGTCCCATTACCGGCTTCAATCTTCACTGTTCCGGTTCCCGGCACCAGATTCAATGTTTCATCTGAGAACAAATATGCCGTAGAACGAATCGTTTCTATCGTAGTTTCACCTTCTGCCAGTGCCTTGAACTTTAACTCAAAATTCAGTTCTGTTTCTGTTCCGGTTCCTGATGCAGACAACTGTACCGTCCCGTTTTCATTTGTTGCATTTGTTCCGCTAATAAATTCCAACTTCGAACTGTCATAAGAAATGGTCGCCTGACCGTCTCCGATTGCAGCGCCACCTGCTTCCATTTTCACTTTGATCGTGATTTCTTCTCCAACTTTTCCTGTTGGATCAGAAAATGCAATGGTACCGTCTGCCGCATAACTTACAATCGCTGGTACAAATAAAACCGCACCTAACACAAGGCTTATCGCCATCAGTTGTTTTATTATCTTCTTCATCTTCTTTGTCCTCTTCCTGCGTATCTTCCCATATATATGGGACACAATTAATATCCGCTGCTCTGCTGTCCTGTCTGCGTCTCCTCGTACAAACCACTGTCATTGGTGATTCCCGTACCCGAAGTTCCGGCATTCGTATAACCGTTATCATATCCATTCTCCGTAGTACCATACTCTGAATTTCCAGAACTATCTGTATTGTAATCACTACTATAATTATCTGTATTGTAATCACTGCTATAACTATCTGTATAAGATTCATCTGCCCCTGTGTATCCTTCGCCTAAACCAGTTGCATTTTCAATGATTTCACTAATTGATTTTACAGTTGTTGTAGGTTCATACTTTTCTTCTTCTCCGAACAGATATTTATGCAATTCAATAACATTACTTTCCAGAGTAACAGGAATGACAGAATCTCCTTCATTCATATAGCTCATCGTGTCTTTGTCCATTGGGAAGCCCAATGTATCACCGAACTGATATTTCTTCACATCCTTAGCGTATGCCAAAATCTCAGTAAGAGAGAAATTTGTTTTCACCTTCGGGAACACCTTATCAATGATTTTATTCAACGTTCCGATATCAGCATTCTGTGCCTTCTCTGCAACCTTCATCAGAACTGTCCGCTGTCTTTCCGCCCGTTTAAAATCATCTCCGGAAGTATAACGGATTCGGCAGTAAGAAGTTGCCTGCACTCCGTCTAGCACCTGTCTTCCCGGTCCATATACCCAGTCAGTTATCACTCCTGTATTCGCTGTGACTTCTGTACCGTATCCATTGATGTACTCTACTTCTTCCTCAGTCACATCAATTTCCACACCGCCAAGTGCGTTGATCACATCTACCAGTGCCGAAAAATCTACGGTCACATACTTCTGTATATCCAAATCCAGATTCCGGTTTAGCATAGCGATCGCATCTTCTTCCTCACCGAAGGAATACGCAGAATTTGCTTTATGCAGCTCCGGATAATCCACATCATCATCGAGCTGCAACAATGTATCACGATAAACGGATACTAATTTTACTTCTTTTGTTTCCCTGTTCAAACTTGCAACCATGATGGTATCACTTCTTGTCCCCATCTCCACATCGTTTTCTCTTTTATCCAGTCCGAACAGAGCTACATTTAGATACCCTTTCTGATCCAGATCCAGTTCATTGGAAATGCTCAGCTTGTCTATATCAATCTCTTCCGTATTTAGCTTACTCATCTTATTTGCTAACACCCCGATTGCTGCCAGCACAAGAATCAGAAGAATGATACAGACCGTCAGCGCAACTTTGCTTCCCGTTGATAATCCTCTCTTTTTTCTTCTCCTTTTTGATGCACCATTTCTGCCATTTCTCGTGTTCTTTGTATGATTTTCAGATGAATATTTTCTATTCCCCGCACCTCTATTTCTTCTTCGCTTCTCCAGTTCCCTTTTCTGTCTGGAAGTTTGTCTCTTTTTCGCCATATTCTATCCTTTCTATCGCTTCATTTCAACAAAACCTTTGAGTATTATACAATATTTTATCCCAAACATCAATGTTCTTTCAAAGCCTGTCTCCGCAACCAGTACCCCTGATTCATCGTACATTTCTGGATCACAAAACCGGGAAGTTTCCTGTAATTCATACCACACTGATACCCCAGATACTTGAAGCCACTTGTTATGACTAATGATATAAGAAGCCATGGTTTTCCTTTTCTTACAAGATATCTTGCTGTGTCCTTTACAAGACGCATCCCTTCTTTTTCAGACTTTATATTTGCAAAAATCTCAGGATGATCACTCTGTGATACGGCAAGATCAAAATTCCTGTGGAATTGCTGTATCGGATTATAGTTATGAGAATGCATTACTTTTGCTTCTGCTGTATATGCCACCTTATATCCCGCTTTAATTACTCTTGCAGCCATAATCATATCTTCATTAAAAATAACATTTCTTTCAAAACCGCCAAGCTCCTCGTATACAGATTTTTTATATACTGCACAGACATCGGAACAAAAATAGGTCTTAATTCCCATTTGATCTATATCATCCAAAGACTTTACCATATCTGTCTCCGGATAATTGAACGCTCTTGTATAGCGCTCAATGAACCTGCAGTCCGGTGCCGGAAGCTGCCTGCCATAGGCAATCGCCACCCCTTCTATTTCAAACGGTTTCAGCAGTTCTTCTATTAACCGCTCATTAACCGGAACCGCATCCTGAGTCATATAAACTAGGAAGTCTGCTTTTGAAGCCTCTGCACCAAAGTGTCTTGTCCCACCATGATCAAACTCTGTTTTCTCAATATGTGTTATCTTTACCTTATCAAAATTGTACAATTCCGCCGGGAATATTCCCGTTTCAGTATCAATCAAATGTATTTCATGAATCTCATAAGTCTGTTTTAAGAGCTTTTGCACCAACATTACCACCTTTTTATCCGGTTTATAAGTTGGTATAATCACATCTACTTTTAACATTTCCTCTTCCTCGTACTGTTCATTCCTTAGAGTTCTTGTAACTTAATAGGCATTTTTATTCACAAAGCCCTTAAATAATGTCAGAAATATGATTTTGAAATCAAACCCCAACGTCCAGTTTTCAATGTAATACAAATCATATTCTATTCGTTTCTTGATAGAGGTATCTCCTCTGTATCCGTTCACCTGTGCCCATCCGGTAATTCCCGGGCAAACCTGATGCTTCACCATGTATCTTGGTATCTCCTCTTTGAAGTTTTCCACAAACTGAGGCCGCTCAGGTCTTGGACCAACCAGACTCATATCGCCTTTTAATACATTGAAAAACTGAGGCAGTTCATCAATACTTGTCCTTCTCATGAATTTGCCGAAAGGTGTGACTCTTGGGTCATTCTTTCTTGTCCACTTCTTTTCTTCCTCGCACTTTTTCTGCACGATCATAGACCGGAATTTGTACATATAAAAAGGCTTATTCTTCCAACCAATACGCTCCTGCTTGAAGATAATCGGTCCCGGATCCGTTATTTTCATAATAACAACCACAAGTAACATAACTGGTGAAAATAGAAGAATAGCAAATAACGCCCCAAAAATATCTACCATCCGTTTCATCAGACGGTTGGATGTGTCCATCAATGGAACATGCCGAATATTAATAACCGGCAGTCCCTGAATGTCTTCTGTATAAGGCTTTGTTGGTATGATATTATTATAATCTGGTATAAATTTTGTGTGAATCCCGGACTTTTCACACAATGCCACAATCTCTTCCAATCGAGAATACTCATCCAGCCCCAGTGTGATCGCAATTTCATCTAGTTTATTCTGCGGCAGGATGGTCATAAGATTATCAATTGTTCCGATGACTTTTATTCCTTTATATACAGTTCCAATCGGATGTGTATCATCTAGAATTCCTCGGACATTATACCCCCATTCCGGATTTGCTTTAATACGATCTATATAAGACTCTGTCGCACGGCTATATCCCACCAGGATCATATGCTTTTGATTGTATCCGTTTTTCCGGATATTCCTCAATATGATTCTTAATATATTTCTCTCCAGCACCTCTAGAAATATATTCACACACAAAAAGGCAAACAACATATGTCTGGAAATATCCGACTGTTTTGACAAATACAGCACAAGGATCAGTACCATAAGCCCGATAACATTCGCCTGGACTACTCGCCAAGCTTCTAAGCGTCTTCCTAGAACTCTTTTCGGTACATACAAATGAAACAAATAATAAAGTGCTAAATATTCCGGTATGATGAATAGGAGAAGCCGCATATATTCACGGAGGGAATAATACCATGCATCCAGATTAAACAGACCGCTTCTAAACCGGAGATACCAGGCTACAAAATATGCAATAAAAAGTACAAGCGCATCCAAAAGCACCTGTATCTGATTTAAAATTTTCTGGTTTTTCTTTATCATTATTTAACATCTTCCTTTATATACCATCTACATTATCCGTATAATAATACTATATTTAGTTTAAAATCTCAACACTAAAAGTGAAAGACACACTTTTTTCATTAATATTTCTGTAACATTTTTGAAAATTTTTTTGAACTATTGTTTTTTATTTGCTATAATATGAACCAGAACACAAAAAGAAATGAGGATAATATGAAAGTTACAATTATCATTCCCAATTATAATGGCAAGCATTTCATGAAACCATGTCTGGAATCATTAGAAAATCAGACATACAAAGGATTTCAGATTTTGGTTGTCGATAATCATTCCACAGATGGAACCATTGAATATATGAAGGAAGCCTATCCTGAAATCGAATTACTTGCACTGGAACAGAATTATGGATTTAGCGCCGCTGTGAATATTGGAATTCGACACGCAAAAACACCTTATGTCATTTTATTAAACAATGACACAACGGTAGACAAAAACTATGTTTCAGAAATGGTAAAAGCAATCGAAGCTTCTCCTCGGATTTTTTCTGTCAGCAGCAAAATGCTTCAGATGTATCACCCTTCACTGATTGACAGTGCCGGAGATATCTTTACTGTTTTAGGATGGGGCGCCTGCCGTGGCAGTAATCAATCTGCTTCTAGGTATCATAAACCTGATTCTGTCTTCACCGCATGCGCCGGCGCTGCTATTTACCGTAGAAATTTTTTTGATAAGATTGGTTTTTTTGATGAAATGCATTTTGCCTATCTGGAAGATATCGATATCGGATATCGAGCCAGAATCCATGGCTATATCAACACTTACTGCCCTACTGCAATTGTACATCATGTCGGCAGCGGGACCAGTGGTTCCAAATATAACAGTTTCAAGGTAAACTTATCCGCCAGAAACAATATCTGGCTGCTTTATAAAAACATGCCATTGCTCCAGTTGTTGTTGAATGCGCTGCCACTGGTTCTTGGTTTTTTAATTAAAATTCTGTTCTTCTGGAAAAAAGGATTTGTAAAAGATTATATAACCGGTTTAAAAGAAGGATTCCGGCGCTGTAAAGA
>JAHHTO010000109.1 GCA_020024595.1 Schaedlerella sp. | reverse complement strand
AGAACTGCTTGCACATACCCCACTTTTGGAAAAGGTAAAGATCGAAGTGAAAAAGCCCTGGGCTCCGGTGGGAGTGCCATTAGAAACGGTTTCTGTGGAAATTGAACGTCAGTGGCACACAGTTCATATTGCACTTGGTTCTAATATAGGGGATTCGAAAGAATACTTGGATGGTGCCGTATCGCAGTTAAATGAGCTGCCCAATACCAGTGTGGTAAAATGTTCCAAGTATTATGTGACACCACCCTACGGAATGGTGGAGCAGGATGATTTCTTAAATGGGTGTTTGGAACTCAGGACATTGCTGACGCCGGAAGAACTGCTGGAAGAATTGCATCAGATCGAGCAGAATGCAGGACGGGAACGAGTGGTACACTGGGGACCGCGGACGCTGGATTTGGATATTATTTTCTATGATGATTTGGTGTTGGATCTGGATGAACTGTGTATCCCACACGTAGAAATGCACAAAAGAACATTTGTACTGGAACCGTTGCATGATATTGCGCCATATAAGCGACATCCGGTATACGGGAAAACAGTGCATGAGATGCTTGAAGAATTGAGATGATTTTTGAATAAAATCGGTGCCGGAGAATCTCTCCGGCATCGATTTTGTCTTTAGAGCAAGTTTTCAAATGTATCATAGAATGAAGGATAAGACACATCCACGCAATGGCTGTCTAGGATTTTCGTGGTTCCATCAGCAATAAGAGCTGCAATGCTAAATGCCATTGCAATTCGATGATCTAACAGTGTATGTATGGTTGCTCCATGAAGCGGGCTGCCGCCATTGATGATCATGCCGTCTGGGGTTGGTATGATATGACATCCCATAGCTTTCAGATTATCTGTTACGGTCTCGATTCGGTCTGTTTCTTTGAATTTCAGTTCTGCAGCGTCTTTGATCATCGTTGTGCCTTCAGCCATTGCGGCCATAATGGCAATCATCGGAATCTCATCAATCAACGTGGGAATGAGGTCACCTTCGATTGTAATTCCATGTAGTTTACTGGTTCGTACCAGAATATCTGCAATCGGTTCTCCACCTTCGTCTCTCTCATGGAGTAAGGTGATGTCGCCGCCCATATCTTTGCAGACCCTCAGGATTCCGGAACGGGTGGGATTGATTCCTACATTTTGAATCAGAATTTCTGAGTCTGGTACGAGAAGACCTGCTGCAATAAAATAAGCGGCAGAAGAAATATCTCCCGGTACAGTGATCTTCTGTCCGAACAGTTCTTTGCACGGACGAATAGAAGCGGTTACCTGTGTGTTGTCTAGTGTACGTGAAGAATAAATATCGGCGCCGAATTTCTTCAGCATCAGTTCTGTATGATTCCGAGACAGTTCTGGTTCTGTTACAGAAGTTTCACCATCTGCATATAATCCGGCAAGGAGAAGGCAAGATTTCACCTGCGCAGAAGCGATCGGGGAATGATAATGAATGCCGTGAAGGTGGCCAGGAGTAATATAAAGTGGTGCACAATGGTTGCGGAGGATACTTGCGATATTCGCTCCCATTTGTGTCAGGGGTTCTATAATTCGATTCATGGGGCGTGAATTTAAAGATTCATCTCCAGATAATTTGGAATCAAAGGGTTGCCCCGCAAGAATGCCAGAAAGGAGACGTGTAGTTGTACCACTGTTCCCTACATCCAGAATATTCTGAGGTGCCTGTAGTCCGTGAAGTCCGTGTCCATGGATCAAGATAACTGAATCTTTTTCTTCGATCTTTATTCCCATATTGCGGAAACAGTTGATCGTAGCACGGCAGTCTGCACCTTGCAGAAAGTTGTGGACTTCTGTGATTCCTTTTGCAATGGAACCAAACATAATACAGCGGTGGGAAATGGACTTGTCTCCAGGTATAGTTACGTTACCTTTTAATCCAGTTACGGCTGCTAATTCTATCATAATATTAGTACTCCTTTGTTGGTTTGGTGAAGGATGTATCCGTACATGTGTAATCGGATATCGTTTATATTTCGGATACAATGAATTGATGCTTTTTCAGTAGTTCTGCTGCGTTTAAAGAAGCAGTTTCTTCGTAAAATTCAATTCGAAGAACACCTTCTTCGAACTCTCTGTTATGAATAATCCCGATATTTTTAATGCTGATACTATGATCTGCCAGAATGGTTGCAACAGTGGCGATTCCGCCGACCTCATCTACAATGTCACAATAGAGTGCGAACTGCTTCTTGATTGGTCCCAAAGAATCGTTTGATATAGAATTTCGATACTCCCTTGAACTTTCAAACATGGAATATAATTTTTGTGCCTCACCGGCATCAATCGCATCTTTTGCGCTCCGAAGTGTTTGGATGTATTCGCCAAGAATGGAGGAAATGTTGTCCTTATTTTTCAGACAGATCTGTTGCCACATTACCGGAGAAGAAGAGGCAATTCTGGTAATGTCTTTAAAACCGCCGGCAGCCAGTTGTTTCATCCGTTCTTCCTCATTGTCTGCGCTATGAACATAATTTACAAGGCAGGCAGCAAGAATATGTGGCAGATGGCTGATCGCTCCGGTTATATAATCATGTTCCGTGTAATCAAGTATGATCGGAATCGCGTGGAGAGATTCGATGAAAATACGGAATTCGGTAACTTTTGAATCCGGAACATCAGGTGAGGGCGTAAGGATATAATATGCATTTTCAATCAGGTGAGCTTTTGCATTGAAAAACCCGCTCTTTTCTGATCCTGTCATGGGATGTCCACCGATGAACTGTGCTCCCATTTTGAGAGTACTGACCTCTTCATGAATAGAAGTCTTTACACTGCCTACGTCTGTGATCATACAATTGGGGCCGATGCAGTCCTTTAATTGATGCAAATAGTCTGCATTGTAAGCAACTGGGGTGCAGAGGAAAATATAGGAACAATCCTGAAAATTAGAATCAATAGCAGAGCAGCAGAAATCAATGGTACCATCCTCTACAGCAAAAGCCAGTGTTTCTTTATCCATATCAAAAGCAGCCAGTTCGCAGCGAGGATAGTATTGACGGATTGCCTTGGCAATGGAACCGCCGATGAGGCCAAGCCCGATAAAGCCTACTTTTTTTAAATGAGGAAAATCTGAAATATCTGTAGTCATATGTATGATATCCTTTCTTTGCGTATATAAAAATATTCTATCACTTTAAATTGCAAAAGTAAAGAAATTCGAAAGATACAATTTTGTTGTTAAAAATTAATAAAATAGTTGTAAAAGTAATGAAAATTTAGTACAATATCAACATAAAATGTTCGTGCGGATCGAAAGAAGTTCCGCATAAAGATGACAGACAAGGAGGCAGCAGCATGAAGGTTTACAGAACAGATGAAATCAGAAACGTGGTATTGCTTGGTCACGGAGGCAGCGGAAAGACAAGTTTGACAGAGGCTATGCTTTATGTATCCGGTGCAACCAACCGTATCGGTAAGATATCAGAATTCAATACGGTCAGTGATTTTGATAAGGAAGAACAGAAACGTGGTTTCTCAGTCAGCACAAGTATCGTACCGATTGAATGGGAGAAGGCAAAAATCAATGTTCTTGATACACCGGGATATTTTGACTTTGTAGGCGAAGTAGAAGAGGCCGTCAGTGCAGCAGATGCGGCAATTATTGTTGTTTCCGGTAAGGCCGGTGTGCAGGTTGGTACGGAAAAAGCATGGGAACTGTGTGATAAGTACGATTTGCCACGTATGGTTTATGTGACAGAGATGGATGTGGATGATGCAAGTTTTCGTCAGGTTGTGGAAGATTTGACAGAAAGATACGGAAAAAAGATTGCTCCACATTTCCAGCCGATTCGTGAGAATGAGAAACTGGTCGGATATATCAACGTCATTAAGAACGCAGGAAGAAGATATACCGGCATTGGACAGAGAGAAGAGTGCGAGATTCCGGAGTACTGTAAGCCGAACCTAGAGATGTTGAGAGATTCTCTGATGGAAGCGGTTGCTGAGACAAGCGAAGAGTTTATGGAACGCTATTTCAACGGGGATGAATTTTCAGTAGAAGAGATTCGTGCAGCAATGCGTACGGAAGTTATGGATGGTGATATTGTTCCGGTTGCCATGGGCTCCAATATACAGGCACAAGGTGTTGCTAACCTGTTGTCTGATATTGTACGATTTTTCCCGAGCCCGGATAAGAAAAAATGTCTTGGAATGAATCGTACAACAAATGATATGTTCGAAGCAAATTATGATTTCTCAAAAGCGAAAACAGCTTATGTATTTAAAACAATGGTTGATCCATTCATCGGAAAATATTCTTTTATCAAGGTTTGTTCCGGTGTGTTAAAGGGAGATGATCTGCTCTATAATGTATCAGCAGATGCGGAGGAGAAGCCTGGTAAACTTTACATTATGTGCGGGAACAAACCGACAGAGGTAAGTGAGCTGTTTGCAGGAGATATTGGAGCGATCGCAAAGCTTACCAATACCAATACCGGTGATACGCTCTCGACCAAGTCGACGCAGGTGATCTATCCGAAGACAGAATATTCTACACCGTATACATATATGAAGTATGTTGTAAAGAAAAAGGGAGAAGAAGATAAGGTTTCACAGGCACTTGCTAAGATGATGGCAGAGGATGTTACATTGAAGGCAGTCAATGACAGTGAGAATCGGCAGTCCTTGCTCTATGGTATGGGAGATCAGCATCTGGAGATTATAGCAAGTAAACTGGAAGCAAGATATAAAGTGGAGATTGATTTAGAGACTCCAAAGGTGGCTTTCCGTGAGACGATTCGTAAAAATTCTGACGTAGATACAAAATATAAAAAACAGTCCGGTGGTCATGGACAGTATGGGCACGTTAAAATGAGATTTGAATCGTCAGGTGATTTGGAGACGCCATATGTGTTTGAAGAAGAGGTAGTCGGCGGAGCCGTACCGAAGAACTACTTCCCGGCAGTAGAAAAGGGGATTCAAGAATCTGTGCAAAGAGGTCCTCTGGCAGGATACCCAGTAGTTGGTGTGAAAGCAACTTTGTACGATGGGTCCTATCACCCGGTAGATTCTTCTGAAATGGCATTTAAGACTGCTACAATTCAGGCCTTCAAGAAGGGATTCATGGAAGCAGGTCCGATTCTTCTGGAACCAATTGCTTCTTTGAAAGTGACGGTCCCTGACAGTTATACGGGTGACGTTATGGGAGATCTTAACAAGAGACGTGGACGTGTGCTTGGTATGAATCCGATTATGGGTGGCAAGCAGGTAATCGAGGCAGACATTCCGATGACAGGATTGTTTGGATATTGTACAGTACTTCGTTCTATGACAGGCGGAAGAGGAACATATGAATATCAGTTTGTAAGATACGAGCAGGCTCCGTCTGATGTACAGGAAAAGGAAATTGCGGCACGCGCAGTAGAGGAATAAGCAGCCTGAACAAAGAAAAAGTAAAACTGAAGAGGAAGTTGATGAGAAGAGGTGTGCAGTTGCATACCTCTTTTCTAAGTCATTTTTCTCAAGATTATGGGGAATACTTCTATAAGAAGGCTGTTTGCATATGCGAAATCGAATTTTAGTATGGAAAATGGGAAAAAGATTGTACTTTACAAACAAAGATGGTATAATTTCCACTACCTTGCAAATTAAGAAGATTAGAGTTGAAAGGCTCCGAGAGTCGAGAGCATTTATGCAAAAGAGGGGCTCGTTTCTAAAACAATACTGCTTGCACTCATGATAGTTGGTGCATGCGCGGGGGCTACTGGTGGTAGTATGAAAGTATCTCGTATTTTGATATTGCTAATTTGCAAAATAAATAAAAGGAAAGGAAATGCTTATGAAGAAATTTAAAATGAAACTAGGGATGCTTGTCGCAGTAATAGTGCTTGCAGCATTGTATTATTATGTATCACTTCCAGCGATTAACATTCATTCTTCTGATTTATGGATGTTTTTGATCGTGATAGTTATTGTAATTGCAGCATTTTACATCAGTAAGAAGAAACCGACACGCTATGAATTGAAAGAACTGAAAGGATTGAAGATCATTGCAGGACTGTTTATTCTGATTGTCGGTATTTATCTGATTGGAACATTACTTTCTTCTCCGATTGTGAATGCGAAAAAGTATCAGCAGTTGTTGAAAGTCAAAGATGGAGAGTTTGCAAAAGATATTGAGGAACTTTCTTTTAATCAGATTCCGCTTCTTGACAAAGAATCTGCAATGCTTCTTGGAAACAGAAAAATGGGAAGTATGGTGGACATGGTATCTCAGTTTGAGGTAGATAACTGGTACAGCCAGATCAACTATCAGGACAGACCGGTACGAGTATCCCCACTTCGTTATGCGAATCTGATCAAGTGGTTTACAAATCAGAAAGAAGGAATACCAGCATATATCAAGATTGATATGGCAACCCAGAATACAGAACTGGTGAAGCTTGATGAGGGAATGAAGTATACGACGAGTGATCACTTTAATCGGAATATTTACCGGCATTTGCGGTTTCGATATCCAACCTATATATTTAATGAGTTAAGCTTTGAAGTAAACGAAGAGGGAGTTCCATATTGGATTTGTCCGGTGAAAAAATACAATATTGGATTGTTCGGTGGTGTGACAGTTGGCAGAGTTGTTCTGTGTAATGCAATTACCGGAGAAACAGAAGATTATGCGGTTGAAAATGTACCGGAATGGATTGACCGTGCATATTCTGCAGACCTTCTTGTTGAACTGTATGATTATTATGGAAGCCTGAAGCATGGATATTTTAACAGCGTGCTGGGACAGCGTGACTGTCTGAAGACAACAACCGGATACAATTATCTGGCAATTGATGATGATGTATGGGTATATACTGGTGTTACTTCGGTGAGTGGTGACCAGTCCAATGTAGGATTTGTGCTGATGAATCAGCGGACAATGGAGACAAAGTTCTATGCCATTGAAGGAGCAACAGAAGACTCAGCAATGTCTTCTGCGGAAGGACAGGTGCAGAATCTGAAGTATGTGGCGACATTCCCACTTCTTCTGAATATTTCTGGAGAGCCGACATATTTTATTGCGTTGAAGGATGATGCAGGGCTAGTGAAGAAGTATGCGATGGTAAATGTACAGAAATATCAGATTGTTGCCATTGGAGATACAGTCAGTGAGTGTGAACAGGTATATACAGATTTGATGTATCAAAACGGTATTAAAGTTGTGGAGGCAGATACAAGAGAAATAGAAACGATCACTGCAAAGATTACGAAGATTGCGCAGGGAGTTATTGAAGGAAACTCGCACTATTATGTAATGTTGGAAGGGTCCGAAGAGATTTTCGATGTCTCTGTTGTAGACTTTATTGATATTATTAAATATGAAGAAGGCGATGAAGTGACAGTGGAGTATAAGGCTGGAGAAGAGAGCAATACAGTATTGTCTTTGAATGGAAAGGAACGAACTGAGAAAGTGAAGGCTTCAGATGAAGAAACAGAATGATCGACCATTTTGTTAGATTATAGACACGGTGACAGAACTCAGTCAAAGAAGAAAAAGGTGTTGAAAACCATTTGAGTGGTTTTCAACACCTTTTTTGTTATGTGTGGGATATCACACAAGATTATAAAGTTAGTGAACCTATGTAAAAATCAGCTGAGTACCTGGAAGTCTGAGCTGTCAATTCCCTGAATCTTCTCTTTCTCTGCACTTACACTGATGTAGAATTCGATGTTATCATTCTTGGAGATTTTGCTGATTTTCTGCAAGAAATCCGGGAGGCTGTCAAGCGTAATATTTGCCTGCTTTAAAATGCCATCGATAAAAACTGTATCAATATCATGATTTCCGGCTACCATACCATATAAAAAGCCAACCAGTTCTTCTAAAGTTGTGATATCGTGGTAATCATCCATGCAGATTGCACGAATATTAAAGTCAACACTGGTTGTGTCCCTGTGGCTCTTCTTGATGAGTACAACATTTCCGTTAGATGTCTTGACTTTTTCGTTTGCGAGTTCGATCATTTGCTGTGTTTTTCCACTGCCCTTTGGACCTGTCAATAAATATACCATAGCGAATCTCTCCTTTATGTAGATGTATTTTTGAGTAATCTCGCTACTCAAATTTCTTAAATTTATTATACACTAAAGCGGAGTTTGGAACAACTAAAAAAAGGATAAAATGAAAAATAAATTGTGTTAAATAATAAAAATAAATAGATACTTGACTTTTATATATT
>JAHHTO010000108.1 GCA_020024595.1 Schaedlerella sp. | reverse complement strand
AAGAGTGCCGCCAGACCGATGACGATGAGCAAGGCGGACTGACCTTTGAAATCCGAAAAGGCCGCCTGAGCTTTCGGTTGACCGCTCCATACAGCAAGGAGCGGTGCCGGAAGTGCAGCGACCTGGCAAAACGAAACACCAACAATCTGAAAGGAGTCCAGAAATGAAATTGTTATCCTGTGAGTTCAACATGGATACGGCCTGCGTGGAGCTGAAATTTGCCGATGACAGCATGATCTCCATTGATACCATCGCCGTGGAGAATGAGGTAGCCGACAATCTGTACCAGCGTTCGGAGCTGGACTACCTGATTTACAATGACCCGGCGGCTTACGCAGACCTAATCCTGAACGGTGATCCAGAAGCATACCTGAAAGCAGTTACGGAGTATAAGCCTCTGGACTAAACTAAAGATAATCTTTTTGAGAAAATAAAAAAGCAATCTTTTGTTACATCTTAAAATCACAAAACCGTGATATAAATGTTCTAAATAGTGAAAAAAGTTTGCGTTTTGAGTTGTTGTGTGATAAAATTAAATCTAAATATATTGTTGCCATGTTGAACTTGGAGGTTCTGTATGAAAGTCTGTTACGACAAATTATGGAAACTACTGATTGATAAGAAAATGAAAAAAACTGATTTAATCCGAAATGCTAATATAAGTTCAAATGTACTTGCAAGAATGGGAAAATGCGAGCCAGTTTCGTTGGAGAGTGTTGGGAAAATTTGCGCACTTTTGGGATGCAGTGTTGACGATGTATTAGAATTTGAATTATCAGATGAGGCTGTGGAGCGTAATTTTTAATGAGATATTTAGGAAATAAAGAGTCAATATTACCAGAAATCAGAGAGTTGCTCGAATCCAAGGGGCTACTTCAATCACAGTATACTTTCTTTGATGCGTTCTGTGGCTCTGGATCAGTATCAGATTATTTTAAGTCGGATTATAAGATTGTAATTAACGATAATTTGACATGGGCAGTAACATATACAAAAGGGCGAGTTTGTGCTCCAACATGCACATTCGAAAAATTAGGATTTGATCCTTTTACCTACTTGAACGGTAATGAAAATTGCCAGCACGGATTCATGTATAATAATTATGCCCCCACCAGAAGTCAACGAATGTATTTCACGCCAGAGAATGCTGGGCGGATTGATTATTTTAGACACCAGATTGAAGAATGGAAAAATGAAGATAAAATAACAGATAATGAGTATAGTTATTTACTTGCCTGTCTTATTGAGTCGGTTTCTGATGTTTCCAATACAGCAGGTGTGTATGGAGCCTTTCTAAAAAAGTGGGATTCCCGTGCCACTAAAAAAATTACTTTTAATTCTGTGGACTTTAGAAAAGAACTGTGTAGTTCAGTTCAAACATACAATGCTAAAATAGAAGATATTATTGGTACCGTGGATTGTGATATTCTTTACTTAGATCCTCCGTATACACAGAATCAATATGGAACGCAATACCATTTGCTGGAAACCTTGGTGCTTGATGATAATCCTTCAATTAGCAAAGTAACAGGATCTCGGAGTACAGCACCTATGAGATCAGATTGGTCTAAGGAATTCAAGGCTAATATCATGTTTGATAGAATCCTTTCAAAGACTAAGGCAAAATATGTGGTGTTGAGTTATAATAATGATGGGTTTATGTCTAAGGAATATATCGAAGCTGCAATGAAGCGGTATGGTAAGCCTGAGACATTTGTTTGCAAGAAAATTGCCTACAAAAAGTATCAAAACTGGAAATCGCAAAATGAGAATCCACATTTTGAATATCTGTTCTTTGTCGAATTAAAACCTGCCGAAGATGTGGTTTACGAATCCCCCTTAAATTACATTGGAAGTAAAGCAAAAATTGTACCCGAAATCTTCAAATATCAGCCGCAGGAGTATAATACTTTTATCGATGCGTTTGGTGGAGGTTTTAATGTAGGTATCAATGCACGTTCGGAAAAGGTGCTATATAACGATCTTAATTATTTGGTTGCAGGTTTGATTCGATCTTTTAACGAATATGAAACATACGACTATCTTCTTTATATTCGGAGGGTGATTAAGAAGTTCGGCCTTGAAAAGGCAAATGCACCGGCATATTTAGAAGCTCGTAGTTACTACAATTCTTTGCCTCAGAAAAAAAGAGATCCCCGATTGCTGTTTACTATTATTTTATATGGGTTTCAGCAACAGATTCGATTCAACAGCAAACATGATTTTAACAATCCAGTTGGAATGCGATGGTTCAATGATAAAATTCTGGAAAAACTAATCAGCTTTTCCAGAAGAATCAAAGAAAAAAACATCGAATTCAGTGAACAGAGTTATCGTGATTTGCGAGACCGAATAGACAAAACCTCTTTTGTATACTTTGATCCCCCTTATAATTTAACTACGGGTTCCTATAATGATGGAAAAAGAGGATTTGATGGGTGGAATAAAGAACTGGAGCTGGAGCTATTTAACTTCGCAGATGATTTAACCACGGACGAAATTCCATTTATGCTGTCATATGTGATTGAACATAAGGGGGCGATTAATCAGGAACTTCTTAATTGGGTGGAACGAAGAGGGTATCGCATCATTCATTTGGGTGATATCCTTGGAATTTCAGGTAGCAGGCGCAAGGAGGTTTTGATTGTTAATTATGAGATACATAAATAAACCGCATTTTATAATCAAAGAAAGTCTTCAAAAATCCAAATCTACTGGGGTCTACTTTCGAGATGTTGTAACACCCGATGTCATGAGAGATATTTGTATTAGGATTACGGGTCAGGATAACTTTACATTTGAATATGTAGACAACAATTATCAGGATGCGTTTCTTGAAAAATCGTATAATAAAGGGCGCATGGCCATTATGCAGTATAAAGATGCTGTAAGCTATATTAGCTTTTCTGAGGTTGAAATTGGCGGCAGAAACTCAAGCGTACAGAGTGTGCCCACTGCATTTAATATGTATTTTACTAATCCGTACCCCAACAAACATCTATATTATTACTTTTTAAACGTATCAGGCAATGCTGAAACGGAGTATCAGATACTCATATACCGCTTGATGCGTACAATAGGCTTTGAATTTCTAAATGCAAATCAAGATTTGCTTAGCAAAATTCAACCGTTTTCTTCAGCTGACGATATTATATTCAACAGGAGAATAAATGCGGGCAGAAATAGAAGTAACAACTCTACCTTTATAACTAAGGGAAATAATGGTGCCATTGAAATCTACGGTAAAACATACGGTGCCAATAAGTACGAGACGAGTTTGATTTGTTATGCTTTGGCAAGCTTATGGCATTCTGGGCAGAAAATTAAGCTTTTTGAAGTTCTGGAAGGGGATCTGAAAGAGTTACCTGAGTCAAGTTTAAAGGTTATTGAACAAATGGGCGTTATTGAGGTCATCCCGACGGATACAACGCTTGAAAAGAGAATCTATGAAAAGCAAAACAGCTTGCGTTCTCCTCGATATACATATAATCTTTTCAACAAGCTGGGCAATAAACACTGTGCTCTTTGCAACTGTGAGATACCAGAGCTAATTCAGGGAGCTCATATTTTGCCAGTGTCAGAAATAAAAAAGATGCATGGTGTAACAGCAGAGAAACGCTTGGAGTTTGCATTGGACGGAGACAATGGCCTCTGGTTGTGCGAAAATCATCACAAAATGTTTGATTCTGGTTTTCTGACCTTTGATGACAATGGTGGTCTGCTGCTTCGAAATGATATTGACCAACGTCATATGAGATTCATTGATGAAACTATAAAGTACAGAATGTTACCACCTGAATTTCTCACCGATAAATTTGTGTGGTATCTCCGGCAACGCCGAGCGATAGGATAATCTTTAAAATCAACGCTACCGAAAATTTGTTGTATATAAGAAGTATAAAACAATAGCTGTCTTTGTTTTACAATCCAAAGAGAACTTGGTAGTAAAAATGATTCGACTACAGAGAGTTAAATCTTTTGGGTGAGAAAATGGACTTATCTACATATTTAACAGATCGTCAAATACAGGAAATCAATAATACTATTGTCAACGCATGTATACGATATCGGGCATATGACAAACAGTTTGGAACTTTGTTTTATGAACCTTATACGGTTATGAGAAAGAAGAATACTGTAACAACAGCTGTAATCTCCGCTTTTTCTCCGGAGGTATGTAATATTTCTGGGTTTACGTCAAAAGATATTAACTATGGAGCACACGGAAAGCTATCACAGCCAGAATTGACATCTGATAATGCCATTATACAAATATATAGTAATGGATCAGATCTTAAGGGGAATCCGATAAAAGAGCGTTCCGCAACATATAACCAAGATTTATCAGGCAAACCGCTTTTTATGATAGTGGTATTTTCAGTTGATAAAGATGGGATGCTCTCACGGATTGAAATTAAAATTCCAGATGTATCCGGGATTATTATTGATACCCAGACGATTTATGAATCCCCGAAATGCATAGATATTGCAATATAAAACTTTGATCTATATGTGTAGTTAATACTGAAAAATTTTCCAGACCATATCTGGAAAATCATCCACACGTATGCTATAATACATCCAAGCCACCTGTACAGTATCATCAAGAGTAACCGGTGATATTATGAGGGTGATAGATTTTTGATAGCAAAAGTTCGGATAGACCACAGGATAAGTATAATCTGTATAAAACAAAATAACGTCGTATTAAATCTGCTAAACAGAAAAGTTTAGAAAATGATTTAACTCGGCGAGTGGGAATAATAAAAACTATTTTAGGGCAACACCGAATATCCTCTTCCCCCCAAAAAAGGGCAAAAAGAAATATCCTGGGAATCCCTGAAAAACAATGAAAAATTAAGACCTTGTGTTATCTGAGAAATCAGATAACTCAGGGTCTTTTTTTATTCCCGAAAAGGCCCTGAGAGGGCCGCAGATCCTCTATTTTCCCATTTTTTCTGTTTCTTCTCTTATTCCCATTCCGAGATAAAAAGAGGTTTAACAGGAAAGATGGGGCCCAGAATACACTCCGTTTTCATCTGGGGTATTCCTATTATATTCTCCTATTTCCTTCTTATTTTCCTATTTATTCTTATTTTATCCGATCTTTTCTTCTTATTTCAGTTCCTATTTTCTTCTGATTTTTTCTATCATTTCTTATTTTAAATGAGAGAATGGAGGAAAAGCAAAGAAAGAAAAAGAGCTCTCTTTTGAACTTTTTTATGCTCATATTTTCATAGAAGTGCCGCCCGAAAACTATGGATGGATGAGAAAAGAAAAGAGAATAGAGAAGAAAAATGGTCACGGGCGGCGAAGAAAAGAGAGAAAAAAGAAAAGCGAAGGAGAATGTGGAAGTTTGCCCCATATGAGGATATTGGGGTTTGCCCTGGAACATCATCTGGTTATAATGTGTCCCCAAACCGTTGTATGGCAGCGGCTTGGGGACTTTTTCTTATTGTCAGAAAGCTTTCTGCACCACTTTTGCAACAGGTCGGGATTGCCCCTGATTTTTGCATTTCATCCGACCATGGGAGAAGGATAAAAGCTCTGCCTTTCGACGGAAAAAGGCTTTTGGGGAGTTTCCAACCCCTTTTCATAATAGGAAAGCATACGGCATTTCTTCATAGAGGGATTGACGATAACCTACGAACTGGTGCAATTGATTACGAACGCAGAACCAAAAGAAAATATGCTGAATTATTTTAATGAGCCCGTTACCAAAGTGTGATAAAATGTGATTATATAAGTGAAAGGGCCTTTCAAAAAAGTAATGAGGAGGTGATGCTATGCAGGACGAAAAGATCGTAGAATTGTTTTTGCAGAGAGATGAAGCGGCCATTCACGCTTGTCAGGAGCTGTACGGCTCCCGGCTCAGAAGTGTCGCCTACGGCATCCTGCAAAACAGGCAGGATGCAGAGGAATGTGAAAATGATACATACCTGGATGCATGGAAATCGATTCCACCCCATGAACCCAGAAATTATCTCTTCGCTTTTCTTGCCCGGATCACCCGGTGCAAGGCCATCAACCTGTGCCGCCGGCATGGGCAGGAAAACCGAATTGCGATGCTTTCGGATGAGATGGCTTCCTGTATTCCATCATGCACAGATGCCAACTCCCATCTGGATGCCGTCCAGCTTGGCGGTGCTATCAGTGCCTTTCTGCACCTCCAAAATGAAGAAAAACGAAATATCTTTCTACGGCGGTACTGGTATCTGGATTCCATTTCCCAGATTGCCCAGCACTATGGTATCCGGGAGGGGAAAGTAAAAATGACGCTGTTCCGCCTTCGGAACAGCTTGCGGGAGTATCTGAAAAAGGAGGGATATTCTCTATGAACAAACAGGATATTTTGGACTGTATGAATTACGTAGATGCAGATCTGATTGAAGCGGCAGATCTGCTGCCCCGAAAAAAACAGCCTCCAAGAACGATCAGGCGATGGATTGCAGCAGCAGCCTGTCTGGTGCTGGTGATCGGTTCGTGCTTTGGTATCCATGTCTATGCCGCAGAGCAGCGGGAGTACAAGGCTGCTGTCAGCTTTTTTGAGGCAAACGGTCTGTCCACGGAGGGCCTGACCCGAGGAGAAATCAAGGCAGTTTATCGAGATATTACCACCGAGCAGTTTACCTACAGCAAAACCGCTGAGGTGTTGCAAAATAGTCTGCAGGCTCAGATCCCAGGGTATGAAATCTTGCACAAAGAACCCACTCCGGAAGAAATTGAAAGTCTTTGGACCTATCAAAACGGCTACCGCCATTTCGCAATCCCCGCTCACGGCGATTATGATATCGAGTATGTTGCATTCACTGATCCGGATACCGGTGCTTCTCACCTTAAAAAATCCGTGGTATCCAGATATGAAAACGGGGAATGCCTTTGGAGTACGGATATTCATACATTTACGGCTCAGCAATACCGTGAAACCTCTCATGGCCTGCTGGTATGGGGCTTTACCCATTCTGACACAGGTATGGACTATCAGGCTGCCATAGCTCAGCTGGATCCGGATGGAAAAATTCTATGGCTGCAGATTCTGAACAACGGATTCGAGGATGAATACATCGGAGCCATTGCAGAAAATCCAGACGGCAGCATTGCTGTCTTTTCAAGGGGAGACCTCCAATATCTCTGCATCAGCCAGTATGGAGCCGATGGCGAACGGCTGTCCTTCCAGAAGCATCCGGTGGGCAATTGCGGCATTTGGAATGCAACACGGCTGGGAGAGGATTATCTGGTTCAGCTGGGAAGCCGGACCCAGGGCGACGAACAAAAGCTGGTGCGTATCACCCGGGACGGTGAAATGACCGATTCCTTCCGCTATACTGCAGAAGATCGGGAATATCACATCGTGGATCTGCAGGAATTTGACGGAAATCTTTACATCTCTGCCTATACTACGCCCAAAACCGAAGAGGATTATTCTGAACTGTTTTCCATCATCATGGATCATGAGGACCTGATCGATATGCCCGAAACAGGACTGACCAAACTGGTAAGAGACAACTACCAGGCTGTTCTGCTGATCTGTGATCCGGAGGGCGGTACCCCTCAGCAGTTTTATGCCGTTCCCGGTAATCTGGCCGGAGAGCTGAAGGCAGACGAAAACAATCGTCTGATCTGGCAAACAGAGGATATTCAGGCCGTCGGCTATTCTCCGGCTACCAGTGCGTTCAGTTTTTACGGAACCAGTGAACTCTTCGAGTACGCTTTTTCCCCCGATGGAGTTTTGGAATCCTGTACCGAAACCGATAAACAGACGTATTTTAGAAAATAACATCCCTGAGCTAAGAAATAAGCCGGTGGTTTTGCAGAAAACCACCGATATTTCTTTGTTGTGAGTGTTAGCTTTATTCCCATAATCGTAACAATCAGGAAAATCAAAATTATCTGAGCAGACGAATTTCAGGAAGTTAGAGGGTGTTATGAAAAAGATAATGACAAGCTGCCCCTCCATGCCGGATTTTCTTTTACCAAACATATAATTGTTAAAATTTGCGTTGCTGCGACCATATATTCCGGAGCCTGACTTTTAGCCTGAACCTTGATCTGCTCAGCACGCTCGTTTTTTGTAACTTCTTGATTTGATGATTGTTTCGTGAAAGAACGCCGTCATACTGATTTCGGCGGTCACGAATCAGGTCCCCATACGCCTGATGGATATTGCCCTGACCGCTGCA
>JAHHTO010000107.1 GCA_020024595.1 Schaedlerella sp. | reverse complement strand
GATATCATCAAAGTAGAGAAGGAATACGAAATTGCGGTAGAAACCGCGCTCGGCGGTAGTATTCAAAATATTGTGACAGATACGGAAGAAACAGCAAAGAGGATGATTCAGTATTTGAAACAGAACAAGTTTGGACGTGCCACATTTCTTCCGTTAACAAGCATACATGGAAGCGGAAGTATCCGTAATGAAGGTGCATTAGCGGAACCGGGGGTTATCGGACTGGCAAATACACTGGTTTCCGTGGAAAAAAGATTTCAAGGGTTGGCAGATCAGCTGTTGGGACGAACTATTGTGGTGGATCATATTGACAATGGAATTGCAATCGCAAGGAAATACAGGCAGTCCCTGCGGCTTGTGACTTTGGAAGGAGATTTGATTAATCCGGGAGGCTCCATGACGGGTGGTGCATTTAAGAATTCCAGCAATCTGTTAAGCCGGCGCCGTGAAATTGAGGAATTTGAAGAAACGGTTGCGATGCTTAAAAAAGATATGGACGCAATGGAAAAAGATGTCAGTGAACTGAAGGAACAGCGTGCGGCCTGCTACAATGAGAATGACGGGCTGCAACAGAAATTAAGTCGTGCGTCTATCTCAGAAAATACGGTGAAAATGAATAAGGATCAGGTGGAGGGAAGACTTCGGGAACTTGCAGAACAACACCGGATTTATAAAAAAGAACAGGAAGAACTCGCCGGACGTTTAAAAGAGATTTTGGATAATGAGGACTCGATTCAGATGGAGTTGGAAATATCGGAACGTCTGGAAAGGGAATTGAATGAGAAGATAGAAGAGCTCCAGAAGTATCTGGAAAAAGAGCGTGCTGATGAGGCAGTGCAGTTGAAGCAGTCTGAAGAAGTGCATCTTGCTTTTGCAAATCTGGAACAGCAGAATGCATTTATTTTAGAAAATATAAGCCGTGTAATGGAAGAAACGGCAAGATTTGAAGAAGAGTTAAAAGAATTGGAGCAGCAGAAGGGAAATGCATCCGGGGAGATCGCAGAGAGAGAAGCAGAGATTGAAGATTTGCGTAAAACGATTTCGGACTCCACGGAACTTTTTGCAGAGATTCAGGAAGAAATCAAAATTCAGGTGGCCAAGAGAGAAGAACTCAATCAGAAAAATAAGGCGTTTCTTGGAAAACGTGAAGACCTTTCCAAACATATGGCAGATTTGGACAAAGAATGTTTCCGTCTGAACAGCCAAAAGGAATCCTACGAGGAAGCATCAGATAAGCAGATTAACTATATGTGGGATGAATATGAGCTGACTTATGGGCGTGCCATGGAACTCAGAGATACAAATCTGACGGATCTGGCGTACATGAAACGGCAAATTCAGATGTTAAAAAATGAAATTCGAAAGCTTGGAAATGTTAATGTCAATGCAATTGAAGATTATAAAAATGTATCTGAGAGATATGAATTTCTGAAGGTTCAACATGATGATTTGGTAGAAGCAGAGGCGACTCTTGTGAAGATTATTGAGGAACTGGATCGTGCAATGCGCAAACAGTTTCAGGAACAGTTTGCATTGATTTCCACCGAATTCGATAAGGTGTTCAAGCAGTTATTTGGCGGTGGAAAGGGAACATTGGAACTGATGGAGGACGAAGATATTCTAGAAGCAGGAATCCGGATTATTGCTCAGCCGCCGGGAAAGAAACTGCAGAATATGATGCAGCTTTCAGGAGGAGAAAAGGCGTTGACAGCTATTTCACTTTTGTTTGCAATTCAGAATTTAAAACCATCTCCGTTCTGTTTGCTGGATGAGATTGAAGCAGCTCTGGATGATAGTAATGTAGGAAGGTTCGCAAAGTATCTGCATAAACTGACGCAGAACACACAGTTTATCGTTATTACACATCGACGTGGTACAATGACGGCGGCAGATCGCCTTTATGGAATTACTATGCAGGAGAAAGGAATCTCTACACTGGTGTCGGTTGAC
Source organism: Schaedlerella sp. (assembly GCA_020024595.1). Lineage (GTDB taxonomy): Bacteria > Bacillota > Clostridia > Lachnospirales > Lachnospiraceae > Schaedlerella. The sequence goes on along the minus strand of JAHHTO010000107.1, from coordinate 6,247 downwards.
CTGTTGGAGGATGAACTGGAGAAATAAGCTTTTTCTGGATAATTGTGAGAAAAAGCAGAAAAGATTAGAGGGAAGAATCAATGGATGAAAAACAAGGATTTTTTAAACGGCTTGTGTCAGGATTGACAAAGACCAGGGATAATATCGTTTCCGGAATGGATAGTATTTTTTATGGATTCTCTCATATTGATGAGGATTTTTATGAAGAGTTGGAAGAAATATTGATCATGGGAGATCTTGGTGTTCAAACGACAATGAAGATCCTGGACGATTTGCGTGAAAAGGTAAAGATACAACATATCAAAGAGCCGGCAAAATGCCGTCAGCTTCTGATCGACAGTATCAAAGAGCAGATGGATGTAGGAGAGACTGCTTATGAATTTGAAGAGAAGCAGTCAGTTGTGTTCGTAATCGGAGTGAATGGTGTGGGCAAAACCACCACCATCGGTAAACTGGCAGGAAAATTTCATGCCCAGAATAAAAAAGTGATTCTGGCTGCGGCGGATACATTTCGTGCAGCGGCAGGAGAACAGCTGAGGGAATGGGCAAATCGTGCACAAGTAGATATGATTGGCGGACAGGAAGGATCTGATCCGGCAGCAGTTGTCTATGACGCAGTTGCTGCAGCCAGAGCAAGGAAGGCGGATATCCTGCTCTGCGATACGGCAGGGCGTTTGCATAATAAGAAAAATCTGATGGAGGAACTAAAAAAAATCAATCGTGTGATCGAGCGAGAGTATCCGGAAGCTTATCGGGAAATTTTGGTTGTACTGGATGCAACAACAGGGCAGAATGCCTTGAACCAGGCAAAGGAATTCAATGAAGTGGCAGACATTACAGGTGTCATTCTGACAAAGATGGATGGTACAGCCAAGGGTGGGATTGCAGTTGCAATTCAGGCAGAACTTGGAATTCCGGTAAAATATATCGGAGTTGGTGAGAGTATTGAAGATTTGCAGAAATTTGATGCAGATGAGTTTGTCAATGCGTTGTTTTACCCTAAATCGGTAAAAGAAATAGAATCTGAAGAATAAAGAGTTGTGTGGAAAATAGCAAAATGCAGCAGTAAATAGAAGAGAGGGCGAATATGTTGACATTAGATAAATTTGAGGAAGCCAGTGAAATCGTGAAACGTGTCACTAATCAGACGAAGCTGATATACAGTGAATATTTAAGCGAACAGACGGGTGGAAAAGTATATCTGAAACCAGAGAATATGCAGCGTACAGGAGCATACAAATTGCGTGGTGCATATTATAAAATCAGTACAATGTCGGAAGAAGAACGTAAGAGAGGTCTGATTACGGCATCTGCAGGAAATCATGCGCAAGGGGTTGCTTATGCAGCAAAGGCATTTGGATGTAAGGCAGTTATTGTAATGCCGACTGTTACGCCTTTGATCAAAGTAAATCGTACAAAGAGCCATGGTGCAGAAGTTGTGCTTTATGGGGATGATTATGACGCTGCCTGTGCGTATGCGATGGAACTGGCGGAACAGGAAGGATATACCTTTGTTCATCCATTCAATGATCTGGACGTTGCAACCGGACAAGGAACGATAGCTATGGAAATAGTGCAGGAACTGCCGACAGTAGATTATATTCTTGCTCCAATTGGAGGCGGAGGATTGATTACGGGGATTTCTACTCTTGCAAAAATGTTGAACCCAAAGATTCAGATCATTGGTGTAGAGCCATTGGAAGCTGCCAGCATGACAGCAGCTCTGGAAGCGGGAGAAGTAGTGGAACTAGAAAGTGCAAATACGATAGCAGACGGTACTGCAGTCCGTGCAGTAGGTGACAAACTGCTCCCATATGTGAAAGAGAATGTAGAGAAAATACTTTTGGTGGAAGACAATGAATTGATCGGCGTTTTTCTGGATATGGTGGAGAACCACAAGATGATCGTGGAAAATTCTGGGCTTTTAAGTGTAGCAGCATTGAAACAGCTTGACTTGAGAGGGAAAAAGGTCGTTTGTATTTTAAGTGGAGGTAACATGGATGTTATCACGATGTCTTCGGTTGTTCAGCACGGATTGATCCAGAGAGATCGTATCTTTTCTGTTTCTGTGCTGTTGCCGGACAAGCCGGGTGAACTTGTGAGTGTTGCAGCTACAATTGCAGAGAATCAGGGAAATGTAATCAAGCTAGAACATAACCAGTTTGTCAGTACAAATCGGAATACTGCAGTGGAACTTCGAATTACGATGGAGGCATTTGGAACGGAACACAAGCATAAGATTATGGATGCATTGGAAAAGAAGGGATTCCGTCCGAAACTCATTAGTGCAAAGTTATATTAATCATAGAAATAAAAAGGCACATCATTCTAAGAAATTTATTCTTAGTGAGATGTGCCTTTTTGCAATAAACCATTGACAGGTTATTCTGTTATTTCTGTGTGTTGTATTTTTCCAATAAGGAATGAATTTTTTGGGTCGGGTCAAGAACCTTGCTGATGGAAGTATCGTGGTTCAGAGAATCAACGATCAAGGCAAGGAACTTACTCATGTCAGCTGTTAGAAAATATGGTTTCTCTTTTGCCTCGGGTGGAAGGTAATTTAGATTGGTTGTGATGACTTTGGTGAGATAGCCTCTTTCGTAGAAGTCATCAAATTTGTCAAAGCCATCTGTAAATAATCCAAAAGTCGTACATACGAAAACTCTTCCTGCGTGACGCTCTTTCAACTGTTTTGCGACATCCAGCATACTTTCTCCAGAAGAAATCATATCATCTACAATAATGACATCTTTACCGGTTACATCATCCCCAAGAAATTCATGTGCCACGATTGGATTCTTGCCGTTGATGATGGTAGAATAGTCACGGCGTTTATAAAACATGCCCATATCTACACCAAGTACGTTAGAGAAGTATACAGCACGATGCATCGCACCTTCATCCGGACTGATGATCATTAGATGCTCTTTGTCTGCTTTCAAATCTGGAACTGCACGGAACAGTGCTTTCATGAACTGATAAGCAGGTGCAAATGTATCGAATCCTTTCAGTGGAATCGCATTCTGTACGCGGGGATCATGTGCATCAAAAGTGATGATATTGGATACACCCATTGCGGTGAGTTCTTTTAATGCCAAAGCGCAGTCTAGAGATTCTCTCTTGTTCCGTTTGTGCTGACGGCTTTCATATAGGAATGGCATAATTACATTGATTCGGTGTGTTTTGCCTGTAGAAGCGGAGATGATACGCTTTAGATCCTGAAAATGGTCATCCGGTGACATGTGGTTCAGATGTCCATTGACTGTGTAAGTCAGACTGTAGTTGCAGACATCTGTCATAATAAAGACATCTGTTCCACGAATGGACTCTTTAAAGACTCCTTTTCCTTCACCGCTTCCGAAACGTGGACAGCTGCAGTTTACAAGATAGCTGTCGGTTTGATAATTAAGATAAAGGGGGGAATCCACAAAATGATTGATGGTATTCTGACGAAATGAAACGATGTAATCATTGACTTTTTGTCCCAGTTCTTTGCAGTTTTCCATAACTGCAAGCTTCAATGGCGCGACAGGTAATGTTCTTTCCATTAATTCAATATTTGGCATGATTTTCTCCTATGTGTTTGTATTGTTTTTAGGCAGACAAGGAACAGCATACCACAGGTATGCTGCTTTTCAAAATCTAATATATGAAGACTGATTGTCCTGCATATAGTACGATTATAACATTTTTCTACATAAATTCAAGCGTCTGTGTTATAATATACGCGAATGCAAAGTGGGCATATATAAAAAGAGGTCTGTATGGATTGAGAAAAGGAGCTATTATGATACATGAACATATCATTCGCTCCGTGACTGAGGGCAGTATTGCCTGGGAGATGGAAATCGAGCCGGGAGACAAGCTGTTAAGTGTCAACGGACATGAGATAGAGGATATATTTGATTATCGTTATTACATAGAGGATGAATATTTGCTGCTGTTGGTTGAAAAATCAAATGGAGAGCAGTGGGAAGTGGAAATTGAAAAAGAAGAGTATGAAGATCTGGGAATGGAATTTGAGCAGGGCCTGATGGATGAATACCGTCATTGTCATAATAGATGTATTTTCTGCTTTATTGATCAAATGCCTCCGGGAATGCGAGATACCTTGTATTTCAAAGATGATGATTCTAGATTGTCATTTTTGCAGGGGAATTATGTGACATTGACGAATATGAGTGAACATGATATTTCACGCATTATCAAGTACCATCTGGAGCCGATCAATATTTCTTTTCAAACGATGAATCCAGAACTTCGATGCAGGATGCTTCATAACCGGTTTGCAGGAGAGGCATTGAAAAAGGTAGACCGATTGTATGAAGCCGGTATTGAAATGAATGGTCAGATTGTACTTTGTAAAGGGTTTAATGATGGAGAAGAACTGGAGTACAGTATTCAAGAATTGACGAAGTATCTTCCAAATTTGCGGAGTGTGTCGGTTGTTCCGGTAGGGTTGTCAAAATATCGTGATGGATTGGAACCTCTGGAACCATTTACAAAGGAGGATGCACGTCGAGTACTTCAGACGATTCACAGGTGGCAGGAAAAGCTTTATGCGGAATATGGGATTCATTTCATCCATGCGAGTGATGAGTGGTATCTGTTGGCAGAAGAAGAGTTGCCGGAGGAATCTCAATACGATGGGTATCTACAATTAGAAAACGGGGTAGGTATGCTTCGACTGCTAGAAAATGAATTTGCAGAAGCACTAGAGGCAGAAAAGGGGGATGATGTTTTTCGGAACATATCAGCAGCAACAGGTACTCTAGCCTATCCGACACTGTGCCGTTTGATGGAGCGGTTGAAGGAGAAGTTTCCCAATACAAAAGTGGATGTACATCCGGTGAAAAATCACTTTTTTGGAGAGAGTATTACTGTGTCCGGCTTGATTACCGGGGGAGACTTAATGGAGCAGATGAAAGAATTTGCATTGGGAGAACGTCTTCTTATTCCATGTAATATGTTGCGGATTGATGAAGATGTATTTTTGGATGATTATACAGTGGCGGACGTGGAGAATGCTTTACAAGTACCGCTTTATATTGTAAAATCAAGCGGTCAGGATTTGTTGGAAGCAGTATTAGGACGAGGATGCATGGAAAGATAAGAGAAAGAGGTAGTAGATAAAGATGAAGAGAAAACCAGTTGTTGCGATTGTAGGCAGACCAAATGTGGGAAAGTCTACACTGTTTAACAGATTGGCGGGGGAGATGATCTCCATCGTCAAAGATACGCCGGGAGTGACCAGAGATCGTATTTATGCAGATGTGTCCTGGCTGGATCGGGAATTTACAATGATTGATACCGGGGGAATAGAGCCGGATAGCAAGGATATTATTTTGTCTCAGATGAGAGAACAGGCACAGATTGCCATTGATACTGCAGATGTGATTGTATTTATTACGGATGTGAAGCAGGGACTTGTAGATGCAGACTCCAAGGTGGCAGACATGTTGCGCCGTTCAGGAAAACCGGTTGTGCTTGTTGTAAATAAAGTGGATAATTTTAACAAATATATGGCAGATGTGTATGAGTTTTATAACCTGGGAATCGGAGATCCGGTTCCGATTTCTGCAGCATCCCGTCTGGGTCTGGGAGATATGCTTGATATTGTAATATCCTATTTCCCGCCGAAGACTGAGGAGGAAGAAGAGGATGACCGTCCGAGAATTGCGATTGTGGGAAAACCAAATGTAGGCAAATCCTCCATCATTAATAAACTGGTTGGTGAAAACCGGGTGATTGTGTCAGATATTGCGGGAACAACCAGAGATGCGATTGATACAGGAGTAAAACATAATGGAAAGGAATATATTTTTATTGATACGGCAGGACTTCGCAGAAAGAATAAGATTAAAGAAGAACTGGAGCGTTACAGTATCATCCGAACTGTGACGGCTGTAGAACGTGCGGATGTAGTGCTGATGGTAATTGATGCTGTGGAAGGGGTAACGGAGCAGGATGCCAAGATTGCCGGAATTGCACATGATTGCGGCAGAGGAGTTATCATTGTTGTCAATAAGTGGGATGCGATTGAAAAAAATGACAAGACGATGCGTGAATATGAGAGCAAAGTACGACAGATCCTTTCCTTTATGCCATATGCTGAAATCATGTATGTGTCTGCATTGACCGGGCAGCGTCTTCCGAAGCTGTTTGATATGATTGATATGGTGATTGCGAATCAGAACCTTCGTGTGGCAACCGGAGTACTCAATGAGATCATGACGGAAGCTGTTGC
>JAHHTO010000106.1 GCA_020024595.1 Schaedlerella sp. | reverse complement strand
CGCCGATCAAGTGAATGATACGGTAGCGTCCCATAATGGCTCCAATTCCCGAACTATCCATAAATTCTGTTCTTTCAAAATCAAAAATTATATACTTAATATGATTTTTTTCAATCACCATATCCGCATTCTTTCGAATTTCCTCTGCATGATGATGGTCCACCTCTCTGGGCAGAAAAATTGTGAGACAATTCTCCTGTACCTGATACTTCATGTTACTCCTCCTCGCAATTTAGTTTTCCCTCGGCAAATAAAAAAAAGAAAGACATACCCCTTTCCGGATATCTCTTTCTCTTTCGTACTTTTCTATAGATCACTGTGCTGTATTTTCCGTTTTGTTTTCAACATTTGCTTTCGCAATCGCATCAAGGTTCGTTTTGGCTTCCGCTGCATATTCAGAATCCGGAAACAGTTCATTACATCTCGTCAGATATGTTGTTGCCGTCGCATTGTCTCCATTTCTCAAATAAGCAAGCCCCAGATTCAACAATGCCGCTCCTGAATTATATGATTCATCCATACGTACCACCTGTGACAAATACTGAATCGCATACTCATAATTTGCCACATTCAGTGACTCAATTCCCGAATCATACTTGATTTGACAGGCTGTTGGGAATACTGCCGCTGTCATCTCATCATATCTTGCCTGCCCTATACTGCCCAGAGAGTTCCGATTGATATTCAAAAGTGTATCTGCAAGAGTCTCCTCTGAATAGTTGTCCGCACTGTACTGCTCATAAACCGTTATCAGATTCTCGTAACTATCTGCCGTACCTGCTGCTGTCTGTATAGCCTCTTCTGAATCAGCACTGGCCGCACGATACTGATCTAGTGTCCTCGTTTGTGCGCTGACCTGTGCCTCCAATGCATTGATACGCTCACTGGACTCTATCATCTGCTTATTGTTTTTATGATTTCGAGCTTCTTCCGCTGCCGGAGCAACCAGAAACCATACAACAGATGCTCCAATCAGCATGCCGATCACAATATTCAATAAGGTTAACTTTCCTGACAAAAGTTTCCATGCATTCTGTGCTGGCTGAATAATCGTTTCATTTCCCAGACTGTACTCCACTGCATTCTCTCGTTTCCTGCTCTCTTTTTGTACTTTTTTCCCATGGATCGCAGTCAGCTCATGCATATATCGAAGTGTCAGTTCATTGGTCGTATCAAGTTTCCGCGCGGTACGAAGTATCTGACGTGCCTTTGAATACTGTGCTGTCTGAAGGTAAAGCAATGCCAGAAGCTGATATGCTTTCAGAAATGACGGATGAGAGGCAATCACTTTTTTCAGTTGGATAATCGCCATATCCTCTCCGTTCTGCTCACAATAAATCAGACATTGATTGTACCTTTTCACTGCCTGATCGATCGTTTCCAGTTCATTTGCGGCATCCTGTATCTTCTTGATATATTCATTTGCTATATTATCTCTGGGGCGCAGATTCTTGCTAATGATCCATTCCACCAGCGCCTCTGCCACCTCGCCTCTTCCATAGTACACAAGCCCCAGAAGATTCCTTGCGTCAATATTTCCCCTATTATACTGCAAACTCCGTCGCAGAGACAGAATTGCACCGGTCATATCCCGAATCTGCGCTTTTCCCAGACCATCATTATACCAGTAGTTCGACTGGCTGATGATTTTCTTCGTATAATCCATCTATACCCACCGTATGCTTTCTCTACTTATTCTGCTCCATTACCTGTTTCAGCAAATCTGTCATATCTGACAAATCTTCCTGATAAACCGCTTCTTCAATATCTTCTACTTCCAGACTCGGTTTGAACTTCTTTAATTCCTCTTCGTAATCCAACATCACGAATCCTCCTGCTCCATACATTTCACAATTTCTATTCCAAATGTTCCTTTATAAATGCTTTTATCATTCCTGCCAGATATAGAGAACCAAGACAGTACACTGTCCGCCCCTCCCGATACTCTGATAAATAATTCCACGCATCTTGAAGTGTGGATTTCTCCAATACCGGCTTCTTTGTATATCTGCGAAATATCTCTGCCAGCTTCCTTGTATCTTCTGCACGCTTGTCCATAATCTGTGTGACTAAATATAAATCCGCATTTACACAATTACAGAGACATGCTATCATCTGCTCATAATCTTTATCCTGTACTGCCGAAAACAAAATAATGTTCCCCGCACTCCCTCCTGTCTCGACTTTAGAAATACTCTCTGCAAATCGCTCGACAGCGCTCAGATTATGGGCTCCATCTATGTAAATTCCCGGCAGAACTTCTTCCATTCTTCCCTGCCAAATTACCTGTTCCAGAGCTTCCTTCCATGCGATAAGCGCCCCCTTTTCTTGAAACAACATGCGCATCACTTCCAAAGCCAGCATGGCATTTTCCGGTTGATAAACTCCAATATTGTAAAGTCTCCAAGTAATATCTTCATAATACGCATTTACACAGGAAAATGCAATATGTTTATTCTGAATTTCAAGACTTTTGAACGCATTTTTCCCGATTTTCTTACATGAAATCCCAATCTTTTCCGCAGTCTTTTCAATCACTTGATTGCTTCCTGTTGCTCCATCCGAAAAAAGCACCGGTGTCCCCGCTTTCAAAATTCCAGCTTTTTCTCCAGCAATTTTCTCCAGCGTATCACCTAAGAGTTCTGTATGGTCAAATCCGATCGAAGTGATAACCGAACAAATCGGATGCTCCACAGAATTTGTCGCATCCAAGCGCCCGCCAAGCCCGGTTTCCAGGACTGCATACTCCACCTCTTCTTCAGCGAATGCCGTCACTGCCATCCCAAACAAATATTCAAAAAAGGTAGGATGTGGAAGATCCTGTTCCTCCATCCGTCCTACCGCTTTCTGAACCTTCTCAAATATTTTAACAAATGCTGTGTCTGATATCATCTCGCCATTTATGACAATTCGCTCATTCATTTTTACCAAATGTGGGGAGAGAAAGAGTCCCACACTCTTTCCCTGCGCCCGCAACATCGCATCCAGATAAACACAGACAGAACCTTTTCCATTTGTACCTGCCACATGGATCACTTTTAGCTTCTTTTCTGGATTTCCCAGGTACTGTAAAAACAATCGGGTGTGCTCTGGTTTATTTTTCTTTGTAAACTTTGGAATATTTAATATATAAGTAATTGCCTCCTGATATGTCATTCAGTCTCCCACCTTACCAATTCCTGATATTCTATTCCTTAGACTCGCTCTTCACAAACGCATTCCGTCCTGTTTCCACTTCATCCATTTCTGCCGGAAGTTCTGTAAGCTTTCCGCCTTTATATTCATATTTCACAGAAGTACGGAAAATCGTGTTGCTGGATCCCACCTGCGCTACCATCACGATGTCTCCATCTTTTAGCACAGACTTCTTCAAGTCAATTCTTGTATTATTTAAAAATGTAGTTGCCTGCTTCTCATCATTGATAAAAACCTTACTCTGTTTCGTAAAATTCTCACCATAAATACTGTAGTTTCCATCCGTCTGCTCGATGAGATTTGTAATCGTAGTATCATGAACTCCCATCTTCATATGACCTTCCGTTATCGGCGCACCATTTTTCTCATATACATACTGATCTCCATATAAGATATCGTACTGAAGCAGTTCCAAATCTGCCAGATAATTCTTGCTCTGATGACGCTGCTGATGATAGTTAAATACTGTTCCTGTATGAATATCAAGGCGGTTCAGTACCTCTGCCATAATCTGGTATGCCGGATAATTTCCATCTTTCTTCTCCAAACCGATATTATCCCAAATGACATAGTTTGTATTGTACAGATACCGGCCTTTCAGATCCTTTGCCTGCAAATCCATTGTCGGGAGATGATCCCCATAAAACACAACAACTGCCGGTTCTCCTCGTTTTTCAATTGCCGCAACCAAATCCCCGGCAAACTTATCCATCTCATATACCTGATTCACATAATATTCCCATGCGTTTCGGCGTCCCTCATCCTCTACACCACTAACCGTAATCTTCGGATTTTCAATCACTTTCTCCGTTGGATAATCTCCATGTCCCTGTACGCTGACTGTAAATACAAAATCCTGTCCCTCTGTTGTGTCCATAGACTGTAGGATATTCGGGATCAAAATATCGTCTGTTGCCCAGCCATTCGGTGTTGTACGAAGAATATTCATAAATTCTTTGCTCGTAAAATGGTCAAATCCCATATGATTGTACACTTGCGCCCGGCTGTAGAAATTACCGCCATTGTTATGAAGCCCTTCTGCTCCGTATCCAAGTTCTTTCAGTGCCGTCGCTGCACTTTCAATCACCTTCGTCTTTCCGTACGTCTTATACGGATACTCCCCAGGACCGAAGAAACGCATATTCATTCCTGTCAGAACCTCAAACTCTGTGTTTGCAGTACCTGCACCTACAGATGGGACCTTAAAGTATCCAGAAGAATATTCCTGATACATTTTCCGTAAGTTTGGATTTGGATCTTCCGAAAACTGAAGCCATTCCACCTCCGTCGGATCAAAATAGGACTCCAGCTGCACAACCAGAATATTAGGAAGTTCTTCTTTCTTCCCTGCCTCACTTATATTCAAAGAACCATTTTTGTTGATCGCTTGCATCATCTCTTCACTATAACCCACAGGCTCAGAAATTCCAGTATTAAAAAGACTTGCTGTAAAGCAATACGGAAATCCATAATCCTCGTATGCAAATGCAATATTTCCAAAATAGTTGGATACTACACGCTTGTCTATCGCCAAATTAGTCAGCATCACATATGCTCCAATCCAGCACCCTACGCCAATCAGAGCAAGAATCCGATGCATTTTTCCTGTGTACTGTCCACCTCTTCGCCACATAGAGACAACCCAAATGACCACGGCTGCAATTCCCACAATGAGAAGAATCAGTTCCATCTTAGTGAAGTAATTTCCCGTCAAAGAAAGTGCATCCGACAACACTTTCAAATCCTGTGCATTAAACGGTGTTACACGTTTTAACAAAAGGTAGCCGTTACAGGTTCCCAGAAACAGCCAGAACACACTTAACAATATTCTGGTAAACACACGCCGCCTCACCAAATACACGATTGAAAACGTTACGGTAATCAAAAAGGCATTAAATAAAAACACCTTTGGCGTTCCCACCATATACGCCCATGCCTGAAACAGAGAATGGCGAGAAACCAGTTCAATAAGGAAGTTAAGCACGCAAGCCAGCAAGAAATGAAACAACGGGGATAACAGATTCATCACTCGATATACCGGCTGCATCTTCTTTGCGAATTTACTGTTTCGCCTCTGCTCTAAAATCTGTTTTCTTCTTTCCTTTCTCGCCTTCCACGCGTTCTTGATATCTTCTCTATTTAAATGTCTGACCTTCTGAAAAAGACCTTTTATATCCGGCTTTTTTATATGAATTTGTTTCATTCAGAACCTCTCTTCTCTTTCTATTTTTTCAGTCCCTGCATGCGCTCCTGTACCTGAGAAAGCATCTGTGTATACTTCTCCAGTTTATCTTTCTCCTCCTGCACTTTTGCCGCCGGAGCTTTACTGATAAATCGTTCGTTTGCAAGCATTCCTTCTGCTCGTTTGATTTCCTTGCTGAGTTTATCTTCTTCTTTTTTCAACCGCTCCAGTTCTTGTTCAAAGTCAACCAAATCCTCTAACGGCAGATATACAGTTGCCTCCGGAACTACGATTGATACTGCATCTTCCGCAATGTCTTTCTTCTCTGTATTCAAAAGAATTTCATTCGCCAACATCAGCGGCATGACAGAATTCTTTATTGCGTCCACACCACTTAAGAGTTCCCTATTTTCACTGATCACAAATACCTTGGTCCGCCTGTTATTCGGTACATTCATCTCTGCACGCATATTTCGGATTCCTCTTGTAATATCCTTTACATGCTCTAACATAGCCTCATCTTCCGGGAAATTCCATTCGTCTTTGTATAATGGCCAAGAAGACATCATCAGAGATTCTTCCTCCGGCACCAACGCTCCGTAAATCTCTTCTGTGATGAACGGCATAAACGGATGAAGAAGTTTCAACGCATTACCAAGCACTGTTTTCAGCACCCACAATGCACAATTTGCTTCTACAGGATTTTCCTCCATATGATAAATACGGTATTTGGCAAGTTCTACATACCAGTCACAGAACTCATCCCATATAAAGTCATACACTTTTTGAACTGCGATTCCCAATTCAAATTTATCCATATTTTCTGTCACATCTTTTGCCAATGTATTTACCTTGGACAGAATCCACTTGTCTGCTGCAGTAAATAAACTATGATCCGGCTCTTCCATGACATTTTCTTTCATATTCATTAAAATGAAGCGGGATGCATTCCATACTTTATTTGCAAAGTTACGGCTTGCTTCTACTCTTTCATTATAAAAACGCATATCGTTACCCGGTGCGTTTCCGGTCACAAGAGTCAGGCGCAGTGCATCTGCTCCATACTGATCAATAATCTCTAATGGATCAATTCCATTTCCGAGAGACTTGCTCATCTTACGTCCCTGAGCATCACGCACCAGACCATGAATCAATACTGTATGGAACGGTGTCTTTCCTGTATGCTCCAATCCTGAAAATACCATACGGATCACCCAGAAGAAAATAATATCATATCCAGTTACGAGCACATCGGTCGGATAAAAGTAATCCAAGTCTTCTGTCTTCTCCGGCCATCCAAGAGTTGAAAACGGCCACAATGCCGAACTGAACCATGTATCTAGTGTATCTTCATCCTGTGTAAAATGTGTACATCCACAATGTGTGCATTTTTCCGGCATCTCTCTTGCCACAACAAACTCACCACATTCATCGCAGTAATATGCCGGTATCCGGTGTCCCCACCAAATTTGACGAGAGATACACCAGTCTTTGATATTCTCCAACCAGTGCAGATAAATCTTATCAAAACGTTCTGGAACAAACTTCAATTCTCCGGTCTTCAATGCTTCGATTGCCGGCTTTGCTAATTCTTCCATTTTTACAAACCACTGCTGTTTGATCAAAGGCTCAACTGTCGTTCCACATCTATCGTGTGTTCCTACATTATGAGAATGCGGTTCAATCTTCACCAGATACCCCTGCTCTTCCAGATCTTTTACAATTGCTTTTCGAGCTTCATAACGATCCATTCCGGCATATTTTCCGCCTTTTTCGTTGATGGTGGCATCATCATTCATAATATTAATTTCCGGCAGATTGTGACGTTTACCAACCTCAAAATCATTCGGGTCATGAGCCGGGGTAATCTTCACCGCTCCGGTTCCAAACTCTTTGTCTACATAATAATCCGCAACAATCGGAATCTCTTTATTTACAAGCGGAAGCAGAACATTCTTTCCAACAATATCTTTATATCTGTCATCATCTGGATGCACAGCAATTGCAGTATCACCCAACATCGTCTCAGGACGTGTCGTTGCAATTTCAAGAAAACGATCAGTCCCCACGATCGGATACTTAATGTGCCAGAAATGTCCATCCTGCTCTTCGTGCTCTACCTCTGCATCAGACAAAGACGTCTTGCAGACCGGACACCAGTTGATAATTCTAGACCCTTTATAAATATATCCTTTTTCGTATAGCTTGATAAATACCTCTTCTACAGCTTTGGAACACCCTTCATCCATTGTAAAGCGTTCTCTGTCCCAGTCACAAGAAACTCCCAGTTTCTTAAGCTGACCTTCGATTGTTCCTGCATATTCTTCTTTCCACTGCCACGTGCGTTCCAGAAATCCATCGCGGCCAAGTTCCTTCTTATCAATTCCTTCTTCTTTCAGCTGATTGGTAACCTTTACCTCTGTAGAAATTGCCGCGTGGTCTGTTCCCGGAATCCAAAGCGCATTGTATCCTTCCATTCTTTTATAACGAATCAGGATATCCTGTAACGTGTTGTCAAGTGCATGTCCCATGTGCAGCTTACCTGTAATATTCGGAGGCGGCATCACCGTTGTAAACGGCTTCTTGCTCCGATCCACTTCTGTGTGAAAAAACTTATTCTCACACCATTTGTCATACAATTTTTCCTCAATCTCCTTCGGATTGTAAGTTTTTGCTAATTCCTTACTCATTTTGTCCTCCTTAAATCTTCTCTTCTCTCATTTCCCTTTTATCGGCAGTTCACGATTTCTTCACAGTTACGACACTAAAAAAACCCTTTACATCTCTGTAAAGGGCGAAAATTATTCCGCGGTACCACCTTCATTCTGCGACAGAATTCTTTCTATAATTATTATCAATCTTTAACACCGATTTCATT
>JAHHTO010000105.1 GCA_020024595.1 Schaedlerella sp. | reverse complement strand
GAGAGCCGAAGTTCCATCAATATTGCTTCGACAGTAATCAGTTCTGTATGGGCGGTAATGATAGCTGGAATTGTGGCACTGGCACTGTTCATCAATTTTGTGCAGTAAGAAACCAATAATAGGAGAGTGATCTTGAATGCTACAACTGCTATTGGTTGATGACGATGGTTCTTTTTTAGATGCTTTGTCGTCTATCCTTAAACAAGATTTCCAAGTTTGTGTGGCTACAGGTGTCACTGAGGCAAAACAAATTCTCTTGTCTGAGGCCGTAGATGCCGTCTGTTCCGACTTCCATATGCAAGACGGAACAGGACTGGAACTGCTGGAATGGCTTCGGAATAGAAAAAACACAATCCCCTTTTTGTTGCTATCCGGCACGGAAGATACTTTCCTGGTGAATACGGTGAACCATTATGGTGCAACTTTCTGCGGTAAAACAGATTGCAATCTGATTGAACGAATTAAAACTCTTATAAACTCTAAACCGATGTAACATCTGCTGTACGACGGTAAAAGAAAAAAGCCGTCGTACAGCAGACATATTGACACGCCCTTACAAAGCGGTGGCTTTGATTTTCAGAGCCGCCGTTTCTTTTTGTATAAAGAAAACCACCGACTATGTCGGTGGTTCCGAAAAAGCTTTAGCGATGAGTAATGAAAAGTAACTCCTTTTGGTTTAAAATAAAAATGCGGACTGACAGCTGCAAAGAAATAAACCAAAATGTTGTATTTTTTTCGTGTCTGGCTTTTTGCTTATTTTTCCAGATATTTAATGGTGTCAATGTACGCCTGTTCGACAGGTTCAATGGTCTTTTCCTGATACTTGCAGTATTCAGCCTTTGCTTTTTCCATTGCACTTGCGTGGCTGATCCTTCCTTCTCCCTGCAAGAGATGGCTACCACCAGAGGAAAGAATGATGTCCCAACTGCTTCACATAGTCACTCATATACATCGGCTTATGCTCAATCGCACTGATTTCCTCAAAGTCAAAATAACCGGAAACCAGATTGTTCAAGATTTTCAGCTCGCTTTCATCCAGATAGTTTTTTTCAACCCCGATGTCTTTCAGTGCGGGCATTTCTCCAGAAAAAGTGGTAAGACTCATAAATGGTTTTTTTGCATTTGCTCGTTCATAGATCACTTCAGCAGTGGTGTGTCTGTGAGCAGCAAAGTGCAGCTTATTATATACCATTTTGAAGAACAGTACGGACTTATCTGAATGAGGATCATAGTTGATACTGGTAGCGTAGAGGTCCAGTACCTGACGATAGAGAACTTTTTCTGAGGAACGTATATCTCGGATGCGATCCAGAAGTTCTTTCCAGTAAGTACCGCCACCGTTGCCTTTTAGTCGATCATCGTCTAGAACGAAACCTTTTCGTATATATTCTTTGAGAATGCCAGTTGCCCAGATACAAAACTGTGTACCATGGAGGGACTTGACATGGTAGCCAACAGAGATAATGACATTCAGATTATATAATCTTGTGATGTTGTTTTGCGTTTTTCCTTCAATAGCTCCATGCGGACTGGTTGTTTCAATTTTTGCAACAACCACCTAACAGCCGTAAAATACTGTGTTTCTACAGGTTTATGACCCAAACTAGTACCAAATTGTGGAAAGTAGACAATGGGCAGGGCACTTTTAAACAGGGCAAGAGAGCAAACACCATTGGAGCAAATACCACACAATATGGCTACAAAGTGCCAGTTATCCACTCTATGATGACATTTGTGATATACATGACTACAACTATATCGAAAAGAAATAAAGACTATTATTTTAAAAATAAAAACGTATATGGAATAGGGCAATTGCTACTTAGTTATCCAAGTATAGAAAATTATATTATCTCAAATTTTGTTGATGATACAAATAAAATCAGAGTGAATTTAGGTTCTGATTTAAAAACATACATTGGCAGCAATAATCAAATCCAATTAAATAAAATTTCATAAAATACTATTTAAAATATTGGATTTTCTGTCGGATAATGTAGTTTTGCCCAATCATAAATCCTACCTGACAAAACAATATATAAATCCATATATACCAAGAAATGGGGGTACTAATGCCTTTCTTATTTTATATTTACTTCTTACTCAAAACAACTAAAGTAATAGTATAATACTATTATTATACCTGTATAAAACTATTATTAAACTAAAAATGCAGATAAAAACCAATTTTAAGTTTTAAGTTATTAGCAAAATTTTTCAGCACTAACTAAAAAATAAAAGAAAACAAAATATTGAAAATATAAATGGACAAGTCTTTATATGTTGCTTGTATTTGTTTTTTGATTGAAAATTAATATAACATTAAAAACATTCATATTTAATTTATACAATTTTTAAATTTATCTAAAACTGATTACTTTGAAAAGATGTGAGTCCAATAGTTTCTTTTATTCTTCGATAAAAATAATTCAAAATAAACCACATAAGGAAGGTATTTATGAAAACTTTATCTAAAAAACTTATCGGCTCTTACTATGGTGTTTAGCTTAAACGATACTGCCTTTGCTGCTCATACAAATTCTGCTGGGACAAGAAAATTGCCGAGAAGAACTGTAAAAAGATTCTTCTCGGCTTTTCTTTTTATTTGTATATTTGTCTTTTCCAAAAGACTTCTGTAAAATGAAGGTACAATCAAATTACAGGAGGTCAAGACTATGAAACAGACATTATTCGAGCAGAATAGCGGCACCTATACCCAGCAGGGAGATTACATGCTACCGGATGTTAAACTGCCTGAACAGCCAGAGTTCGAGATTGGTGTTTGGGCCAACCGACGCAGGCAATATCTCAAGCAGCACCACAGAGTTAAGTATTACAACATGCTGACACAGTGTACCTTGTATCCGCACCTTGCCGATATTGAGCAGAAGGCACAGGAAATGTTTGACAGACTGGTCGAACAGCTTGCAGTAAAAGAAGGGATTTCAGAGAAGCTCAAGGCTGAAAATCAAATGCTGTGGATTCAGAGTATGAACAATATCCGCAATAGGGTTATGGAAATCGCCAACGCCGAATTGATTTACGCATAACTGTTAATTAGGGGTACTCCTTCGGGATTGCCCCTGTTTTTGTGATTTTCCTGAATGTGGGACAAGGGTAGCAAGTATTGTCTTTTGTAGGGAAATTCCAACTTGATTCTCAAACTGGCTTCATAACAATCGGACAAATGACGCTTAAACAAAAATAATTTGTAAAATTCAGCGGAACATGATATAATAGTGCAAAAACTAAGAATTAGATCTATCAAAATTATTATATCACTCAGTATAAGTGTTATTCGGGAGGTGCTTCTATGGTATTTTACAGAACCGACCGCTTGGTGATCCGCAACTTGGCCTCCAAAGACATTCCTATTATTTACGATTACCGCAACAATGAAGTCTGTGCCCGCTATCAGCGTGGGCAGGTAAGGAAACTGAAAGAAATAGAAGATCTGGTTGAGGAACATAAAAACGATAGCATTACTGTGAACCATAATTTTATGCTTGCAGTTGCATTAAAAGATACGGATGAAATGGTGGGCGAAATCGTTGTGATGCCCAATGACGGCTGCATTTCGCTTGGATATACTTTTTCCTACAAGCACCATCGGAGGGGGTACGCTTTTGAAGCGCTGTTGCTGTTAATTGAAAAACTGCATGCATCATATCCTGCTTGGGAATTCATCAGCTTTACAGAGCCTGAAAATAAAGCAAGCATCGCCCTTCTTGAGAAGCTTGGCTATACACATCTGTGCTATTCTGAGGATTTGAATTCCGAAGTATATGGCAAATGGGTAAACGATGTGTGAGGAAAAGTAAATGTCTACAAGGCATTGGAAGGCAGGATTCTGTGATTTTTGAATTTTCAGTCTAAAACGAGGAGAGAATATATGAAGATTTCATTGATTCCCATGACTGACGATATGTACTATATCTATCTCAAAGAGTACGAAAATGACCCAGATTTGTATTTAGATAAGGATAAATACAAGCCCTACATCTATAGCACAGAATAAGTCAGCCGCTATATTGAACGAAAAAAGGCAAAAAAGCAGATTCCCATGGCTATTCTTTGCGATAACGAGATAATCGGAGAGTTGATTTTTAAAGAAATCATTCCTGGAGAATCTGTTACCATTGGGATTTCACTAAAACAGGCCAAATACAAAGACCACGGATATGGAACAGAAGCTGAAAAACTGGCTGTTGGCTATGCTTTCAAGAAGCTCGGCGTTAAGACTGTTCTGGCAGATACAATTCTTACAAATACCAGAAGTCAGCATGTATTAGAAAAAGTTGGCTTTGTAGAAACAAGCCGTGATGATATGTTCATATATTACCAGATTCAAAGATAAATTGGTCTATTGAAACAGCTATTTCCTCAATACGATCTTTAGCTGTAATGCTATATTGTTAGGAGGAAGGTATATTAGGACCTCAATCAGTTTTTATTTGAAAGAGATACAGAAAAGGATTTATTATTTCACGGTTCCTCTGTTCAAGGAATTGACATATTGAATCAAATTTCTAAACTACATAACTCAAATCAAAAAGTCATCTACCTGACTAGTAATTTAGCTTATGCGCTGGTTTATATTTGGGATTCTATTAAAATAGGCACCAAGCAGAAATGGATAACCTGTGGGGTAAAAAATGGAATTGTATGCTATGAGGAACAGTTTCCAGCTCAACTAAGAGAATTCTATGAAGGTGTCGAATGATATATTTATACAGTACCAAAGGTTGACACAATTCAGTGCGTAGAAAAAAGGGAGCAAATGTACTTTAGCACAAAGCCATTGTCAGTAACCAAAACAATCTATATTCCAGACGTATATCAGGCTCTCTGTAAATGTCAGAAAGAAGGCATGTTCCGATTATTAAAATTTGCAAATGCTGCATCTGAAAAGCAGCAACAGCTGATTGATATGATCAGCGACTGTATTATACAATCGGGAGCACTCCATAGTAATAATGAAGATTCGAGATTTTTTCAGCAGTATTTTCACACAGCCTGGGAAAAGGCAAGTTCTGGAAAATGATTTATAACTATCAAATTTACAATGAAGAGAGCTGGAGTGAATGCGGTCAATAGTTTAGTTCTATTGGCTGGCTGCGCTTTGGGAGATGGCTCTTGTATCGAGGAAGCCATTCTTACATATCTGACATTAGAAAAATACAATTATCCCTACCAGATTATGGTAGTAGATATGCAGGTGGTATCGATCAACCACATTACGGAAAACACAGAAGGCAATCGCAATGTGCTGGTGGAATCGGTTTACTAAATAACTATGGAAATAGCAGTACTGTCCAGGATTTAGTTATGTATTTCTGGGGGCACAACAAACCGATTGCTACCATGTGTGCCGGCATTGATTTTCTACGCCGGTTGTTGGGAAACGAAGTATTGCGTAGAGAATATGAAACACTTACTCCGGCCTCCTATTGCTGTGATACAAAACGGAATATATTCTATACACCTGCCTTTAGGATGACCAGATCCCTGTATGATTGAAAATTTAGTTTTAATATTGACAAAGGAGATCAGATAAATGGACATTCATTATCAAAATATTCAAATTCGCAATGCGCTTCCCTCTGATGCAAAGCAGCTCTCTGCCTGGTGGAACGATGGGGCTGTAATGGCTCATGCAGGTTTTCCGAACGGTCTGGGAATCACAGTGGAGAAGGTAATGGAGGAAATCAAGGACAAGGATGATCTGGATCGGCTCTGCATCATCCTCTATGAAGGTGTACCGATTGGGGAAATGAATTACCGAATTACACCGGAAAGCTGCACCGCAGAGATCGGCATCAAAATCTGTAATTCCACTAAGCAAAATCATGGTCTGGGCAAGGTAATTTTGAGCCTTTTCATCCGTGAAATCTTTTCAAAGTATGGTGTCTCCAAAATCACCTTAGACACGAACCTTAAAAATACCAGGGCACAGCATGTTTATGAACAGCTTGGCTGCCGTAAGGTTGGCGAGGAAATCGATTCCTGGCGGGATCAGCTGGGGCAACTTCAATCAGCAGTTCTGTATGAGCTGACACCGGAAACCTTTATTTCATACATCCCCAACGAAGTTTAACGTGAAGGAGGAATCCAATGTGCGGGCGCCATTCCAAATTCTTGCTATTCCTTATAAAATAATCGGTACGAAACCATTATTCTGCATTTTTCGTCGGACAGATTCCGGCGATTGGCAATTTATTGCAGGCGGTGGAGAAGATAGCGAAACACCATTAGAAGCTGCAACAAGGGAAGCCTTTGAAGAAAGCGGCATAGAATCAGCAAACTGGAAAGAACTCAAAAGTCTATCCTATCTTCCTGTAACCGTGATTCAGGAAAAGCACCGCAGGAACTGGGATATGGATACCTATGTCATTCCAGAGTATGCATTTGGTGTGGAATACACTGGGAACATGACACTGTCTGCTGAACACACAGAATGCATCTGGGTGACTTACAGGGAAGCCGTAAAAAAGCTGAAATGGGACTCCAACCGTACTGCATTATACGAGCTGAATTGTATACTCACTAATACCAAATAAGAAAGAATCGGATATGATGAAATTACGTATCGCACAGTAACGCTCACATTTTGATTGGAGGTTACTGATATGGAAATCAGAGAATATAAAAACTACAAAGAGAATGAAATTATAAACCTTTACAGCAGCGTCGCTTGGACAGCATATACGGATAACCTCACCTCTCTAAAAGCCGGCTTTCAGAATTCTCTTCTGACCCTTGCCGCCTATGATAACGATCAGCTTTTAGGTGTGATCCGCACGGTCGGAGATGGTCAGACCATCGTATATATTCAGGACATCCTGGTGCTGTTGGAGTACCAGCGCAAGCACATTGGTATAGCACTTGTGCAGGTTGTACTGGAGCGTTTCCGTGAGGTCAGGCAGATTGTACTGGCGACCAATAACACGCCAAAAACCATTGCATTTTACGAATATTTGGGATTTGTTCAACTGACAAAGATGGATTGCTATGGGTTTATGAAGGCATAAACTGTCAATGATTTGTATCAAGCGTATATAGAATAAATATCCACCGGCTTAGCCGGTGGATATTTATTCTTGGGATAGCCGCTGAACACGGACAACTCGTTGATTCGGTTCTTCCCCTGTGTCATTCCGTACAGCAGCGTGTTGCAGCTTTCCGGTGTGCAAAAGCATTCGTTCATCCAGTCAGTTGCAAGATGGAAAAATGCAGAATCTGTCCGCAGCATCTCCTGAACATTTTCCTCAAAGGATTTTTCCAAATCGTAAGCAGAAAAAAGCTCCAGCAGTCTGGCTGTCAGTAAGATGATTTCCGCTGCTGTTTCGTCCTTGAGGGAATACAGGTCGGCAAGCTTTGGCATTGTCATTGACTCCGCTTCAATGTCGGTGTAGGAAAGAAAGATTTTGTCCCAAGGTCTGCCGATCAGCATTACCTTGCAGGAACTGTTTACATTGAGGAATTCATCAAGCTCCGCATAAAAGGAATCGTTCTCTTTGAGATTGCCCACACGGTCAAAAAAGATCGTGGGGCATTTTTCTTTTGCGTATATTTTAAGGGCAGAGAAAAAACTTTGCCAGTCACTGCAGCTGCCAAAGATTTCAGGGTAGCGCCCAGCAAAAATCACCGGAGCAAAGCGACGCCGCTTGAGTGGGGCAGGAACGATCACAGGGAGAACGGCTTTTACATATCTGCTGTGGATATGAATTTTCAAAAAGGAGGTGTTTACAATGCCAAGATTATCAAAACGCCTGCGGGAAGAATGAGCGTTCTTCCTGCATCCCAAAACAGGACGCCGCACCTACAATTACCTCTGCTGCAGCTGCGTAAATGACTGCAAGCAGAGCTTTCGGGCAGAGGTGCTGGACTGTCCCAGGATATTTATCCAAATGCTCTGTTTCCTACGCTCAAAAACGCAAATGCAAAAGGGGCAAATAACGCACCTTTTATTCGCCAAATTAAGCGATGCGTGTTCTGAGGGTAGTTTTTTTACCTATCAGATTTTTACACCGCTTACAGCGAAAGAAAATGCCAAAACACGCACCCAATCATTACGCTCAAGAAAGGAACTGAAAAAATGAAGAACCGAATCAAGAAACAATTCTGGCTGTCACCAGAGGATGCGGCAGAGCTGAAACGAAAAGTAAATCTCTGTCACCTGACAGAAACAGCAGCCATCCGCATTTTAATCCGTGGGTTTATTCCTAGAGAGCAGCCTGACGCCCATTTTATGAAGCAATGCGAGAACTGTCCGCTATCGGCAACAGCATCAATCAGCTGGCCACAAAGGCCAATACCCTGGAGTTTGTAGATGTCCCAATGCTAAGGGAAG
>JAHHTO010000104.1 GCA_020024595.1 Schaedlerella sp. | reverse complement strand
GCAATAGTCTCCCACTTGTCGGCCTCATAGTTGTGCAGAACCAGCAGTGCTTCACTGGGCTTCATATTCAGCTGGAAGGTAACGCTAATGGTATTGCCTTCCTTCAGATACTCTTCCTTGAGTTCAGAATCCAAGGAGATGTCGAACAGATCACGAACCACAAGATTTTCAACCTTGAGATCCTTCAGACCCAGCTTTTCCTTAACCTGTGCCAGCACAGCAGGCAGCTCCTTAGACAGACCGGACAGATTCTCTGCCTCTGCAACCTGCTTGTAGGCAGCAACCAGCATTTTTTCGACTTCGGGACCGGCCTTCTTGGCATCTGCATAAGGGGTAACAGTCAGCTTGCCAGTGGGAACACCGGCAACATCCTTCTTTGCACCGTCACGGATCATTGCGACTACATCATTCTGATTGCCGTCCTTGAAAACCGCAATAGCAGGTGCACCCTTCTGCTCAACACTGGGGGTAAACTTCTCCGCATAAACAGATACTGCCAGCGTCATGACGACTAATACAGCTGCTAAAATACGAATACCTTTTTTCATAACTATGTCTCTCCTTTGTGATTTAATTTTCGATACTGGGAAACCCAGGGTAATCATATGATTATCGGCCGCAGTTATGTATAAGCCCTTCTGCGAACAGCCACCGATCATATGCCATCCATGTTTTCAAATTGGGCGGACGTCTGTCCATGTTGTGACAGTCCGAGCCCAGCAGGTGTATTCTCCCCTGCTGCAACATTCTGTGAGCCGTTCGGCGTGTTGTCCAGTTCTGGAAAAACGCTGCACTCGCCTGCATCAAGACTCCGCCTTCCAGCAGATCATCCCACAGCGCCTTGGGCTGTAATTTCAGATACCGCTCTATATGGGCAAGCACCACCGTCAAATTGCGTTCATCATGTAAATCCAGAACATCGTGTACCATCCGCTCAGACCATCGGGATTCAGGCATTTCAAGCATCAGCAGATTGGTACCCTCTATGCACAGTCCCGGCAGTTCCTCTACACAACTGATTCCTTCAAAGTACTGAACCTCAGCACCAAGGAGGATTCGAGGTAAATCCTCTGTCAGCTGAGCTTGCAGCATGTCCCACGAACGCTCTCTTCTTTTCAGAAAAGTTTGAGGATCATTCTGAAACGCATAAAAATGAGGTGTTAATACCACTGTATCAATTCCATTATTTTTTTCTTCCCGCAGCATTGCGATGCTTTGTTCCACCGATCTGCTGCCATCATCCATTTGTGGAAGAATGTGAGTATGTGTATCAATCATGTGTGCTTTGCTGCCATCTATTCGCGAGACTGCTTTGGCTCGCCATAGATTTTGCCGTAGCGTTTATAGCTTTTCCGCTGAATATCTGCTCCCGTCATTACAAAGCCCAGAATCTTGGTCTCTGCAAACTTCAGCTGACGAACCACATTATCCAGAGCAGCTCTGTCACAGATATTTTGACGTACAACAACCACCATACCACTAATGATCTTAGAAACGATCAACGCATCGGAAACCACATCCACAGGAGGCAAATCAACCACGATGATATCAAAGCTCTCCGCAAGGACTTTCAGTGTCGATGCCATCTGCTCTGAACCCAAAAGTTCTGCCGGATTAGGCGGCACATCGCCTGCACTGATGACTCTCAGATTATCCAGCAAACCGGAATCCTGTAAAACATCACGTCCCTGACACTGACCAACCAGCAGATTGGAAAGGCCAGGCTTAGTCTTTAGTCCCAGCCGTCTGGCAATATTGGTCAAGCGCAAATCTGCCTCCAACAGCAACACCTTTTGCCCTGTCTGAGCCATAGTGTAGGCAACATTGATAGATGTGGTACTTTTTCCTTCACCACGCAGAGCACTTGTAACGCCAATGATTTTGCAGCCAGCCTGATCCGGTAAGCTGAAATTCAGATTGGTTCTCAGGAGCTTATACGCCTCAGCAGCAGCAAAGTTCAGCTTATCGCCAATCATATTTCGGCTGTCTGCCTGTGACACAGAATCTTCCATTTTTCTCTTAGCCACGCTTCATCCCTCCCTGGTTACCCGTAGACATATGATAGTCACCACTGTAGTAACCGCCATAATTCTGCTTTCTGGATGTCAAATCCGGAATCACTGCCAGCACCGGGATATCATAACGCTGAATCAGATAATCCGAATTATGAATCTTATCATCTCTGATTTCCAGCAGCACAATCACGCCGCAGGCCAGTACCATGCCAAGCAGGATGCCCATGGCTATATTCTTGGTCAGATTAGGCGATGCCTTGTGCGAAGGCTCCACCGCATAATCAACAATACGCACGGAGCTGCCTTCAACAACGGCAGCGATCTTCTCAGGCAGCACCTGTCCAATAGTATTGGCAATTATTTCTGCTTCCTTGGGATTGGGGTTTGTAACCTCAACGTAGAAAATTTCTGTGGAATTGACAGATGAACAGCCGATCATTCCCTTTAACTGCTCATAGCTGTATCCCAGACCTGCACGCTCAATTACATCCTCGAGAGTGGTTCTGGTATTCAAAATGACCATATATGTATTTACCAGACTTTTTGCCGCTGACAGGTCACCGGAACTAATATTTACTTTAGTCTCACCAACAGAAATCGAGTTGTTGTTAACGTACATCAGCGTGCGTGCCTTGTACAGAGGTGTGACCATAAATTTGGTGTAACCAAAAGCAATTGCGCCGAATAGCAGTCCGGCTAAAATGATTGCCCATGCTTTACGCCAAAGGGCTCCAAACAGCCTTACGAGATCAATCTCCATATAGTCTTCATTTTTATTCATATTTTCATCCCTCTCTGTGAGCAAGCAGTCTTGTGTAGGATCATACAAACAGTTTCAGGGCACTCATCCCAGAATTGGAAATCACATAAACGCTTCCTCTTCTGTACAATCTCTCGCATTATATCAGGAATCTTCCACTATTGCAATAGCATTCAGGATTTTTACCACCTATTTGTACAGAAAACGAACTTTTATATATCAGCACAATATTCTTGGCCCATAATGTATCTACTTATTATTTTTTTCTGCTCTTAAGCTTGTTAGTAATGATGCTACAGAAGAACCTGAAATATTTGTGCTTATTAAGCATAATAAATAGTCCATTCTGAATAACACTGCAGGCCACTATTTCAAATATAATTCTTTCCCATACAGCATGAATATTATCCTTAATTATTGTAATAACAAAAATCGATATACCGGCAATGACAATTGTTTTAATAAAAAAGAAAAAGTATTCAATCACACGATCTTTGAAAAATAGCTTTTTATACAGAATTAAAGGCTCGTACCAAAATGTTGATAGCAAGCGTGATATGGCTGTTGCCAGCAAAATTCCAGCTAATCCAATCCAAACACCTAAGGCTAATGAAAGTACAATATTTAAAATCATCGAGCCTATTAATGCTTTTTTTGTGTAATTAAAAATGCCTGTTGTATTACGGTACATCCAAACAGGATATAAATAAATTACAATAAACAGATTTAACGAAAGAGCAAAAACTGATAAATTATCAATAACAAACTCAGAGCCTAACCACACTGATATAATATCGCTGGATGTTATATATAGTCCTACTGCTACAAAAGATGCGGCGCCGGCAAAAAAATACATTAACTTATCAAAAACATCTTTTTCCTGTTCATATGTTCCCGAAGCATTTAAATTGCCGACACTTGTATATACTGCATCATATATAATGTGTACCATTTTACTTAAAGTGGCTCTTAGGGAAATATAATTAGAAAACAATCCAACTTCCTTGGTACCGACCAAAGACGAAATATACAGATTATCAGTGGAATTAACTACCGCATCCTCAATTTTAAATAAAAGCATCGAAAACATGCTAGGTACAAGCTCTTTTATTTCTTTTTTCGACAGATGCGCATCGTACTCGTTTAAATATGGATACAGTTTTTCTGCTTTTTTAGATAGCATGAAGTTACTGCCAAAAGTAAATACCACCTGAATCACAAGGTACATTACGTAACTATGTCCCACTAACAATACAATAATCTGTAAAATGTACATCAAAATCGTGGAAACAGTTGTGTACAGTGTAACAATGTACTGCTCCTGATTAGCTCTGATAATTGAGACTTTATACACATAGAGGTATGACAGTGCTGTTGTTGATAAATGGAGTATATAATAAAGCGTAATATGATCCATTCCGTTCGGAAGATTAACAAGATATTTTAGGAATGGGATCAATACTATTCCTACAACAAACACAACCGTGGCAATACTTCTATACAGTACCTTATAGAAATTAAGCAACGCAGATATTCTTTCGTAATCATTTTCTGCCACGGGTTTGTATAATGAAAAAATTACCACATTACCTATTCCAAGTTCTGCCAGAGATAGCATAACCAGAATACTTGCAAACAGCCCATTTATGCCCAAATACTCAACACCTAGACATTTTATGAAAATGGTGCGAGAAATGAACGGGAACAGAGTCAGTATTATCTGACTGCCTATCCCATATATAAAATTCCTTATAACTCGATTAGTCCTACCCTGCATGACTCTACCTTTTCATTATAGTATATTTGTGTTATCTGGACCCTGAGTAGCTTTGTATCGAATAAACTCAAATTACATCAAATATTTACTCTAGAGCCCATCTAGTGTTTGTTCTTTATGTATTTCGCAAGCCGTAATCTAGCTTCAGAATACATAGCATGACAGTATACCTTCACATATTGCCTGGAAACAAACCACCTGTACAAAGACCTATTTGAATTCTCTCCGGGAGCAGAAAGACATGCCTTTGCCGCTTGCTGAAGATTTTCCTTATTTACAGTTTTTTTAACGTTTTTATACTTGTGGTAAAGTGTACCTCTTTCCCTTATATCCATCCTCAGGAATGAGTTTATTCGCTTTGACAAATTCAGTTCAACTGATTTATCAAACTGCTCCATATCTACATTATTTTTTTCAGCAAAAAGCCTGAGAGCATCGTATTCTCTCATATAGCTTTCATATAGATGAGGGTGATATTTTGATGTGGCACTGCTTTCATTCTGACGATATCCGTACAGTTTTTGCGGAATGTAGAATATGTTATTTGATACAAGGAAGGCTTTCCAATTAAAAAACATGTCTTCACCATATGTCGATTTAGCATCAAAATAGATTTGACTATTTTTAAGGATCTCTTTTCTGTACAATTTATTACAACCAGATGTTCCAAGCCCTAATTTCATCGCATATTCAAAAGCCCTGTCACCATACAAATCACCAACATTCTCAAAATACTGGTGATCGCTGATTGTTTGATCGATGCATAGATTCCTGTCATAAAACGGGTAGTACTGACAAAACACAATATCTGCATCATGTTGCTGTGCTGCTGAATACAACAACTCCAAATAATGTTTATCTAAAATATCATCTGCGTCCAGAAATGAAACATATTTACCCAAAGCAAAATGAATGCCATTATTCCTCGATATGCTGACACCTGAATTTTCCTGATTGATGATTCTATAATTTTCAATTCTGTTATTATATTCCTCAAGTATATCGCCGCTATTATCAGTCGAACCATCATTCACAGCAATCAATTCAAAATCAGAAAATGTCTGATTTACAACACTATCCAATGTTTCTCGTAAATATTTTGCAGCATTATAAACCGGCATAATAATACTTATTTTAACATCATTCATAAAATCACCTATACCTTATTGCTTTGCAACATCGGCTCCCCTACGATTTGCAGGCATGAAATTTCCAGAATAAGAAATAACTTTCGCCGGAACTCCCCCAATGACAATATTATCCTCTAGATAGCTTTTTGTCACCACAGCACCTGCTGCAACAACAACGCCATTTCCAATTTCTACGTCACCTATAAGTTTACATCCATTGCTAAGGTAGACATCATCACCAACTTTGGCAACTTTTCCATTTTTTCCATCAATGCCAATAGTTGTAAACGGATGAATACGGCAATTCTTTCCAACAGTTGCAAAACCATTGATAACAATCGGTCCCAAATGCGCAATAGATAGGCCAGGACCAAACACATTAATTGGTATACTAAAGCCAGTTTTTAATTGTGCACGGAACAGGCGGTATTGCGTCCATTTATAATAGATTTTATGTATCCCAGACGACTTACAATTATGAAGATATTCTACTTTTCTAAGCAAACGCTGATACTTCCAAATTACATCAGATTCCCAAATAGAAATAAAATGGGGTCTGTTTCGTTTTTCGCCAAGCGATATTTTATCTGCTTCCAAGTAATACAAATAATCCGATTTGCTTCCTATCATTCTGATCCTCCAGCATTACTATATAATTGACATATTTCCTTTTAAGTAATTTGGTTAAAATTCAGCTATTACACAGTTAGTATCCTATTTTTCTTATTTTCCGTATTTTATCTAACGTCCAACGCATAACCGCATAATATGCACGTACCGGCATCGACGGAACACTGGTAAATTCGTTCATTGCTGCCCGACATCCATTTTCCACATAGCTCTTGTAAAAAGCATCATGTTTGGGGTTTTTGGGAGTCGGTGCATACAACGTTCTCTGCCCCGCCTTAACGGTATCAAACGCTTCTTCTCTGCCCTCAAATTTGTCAGCTATCTGTTCATACGCCGTGATTCCCTTAGGTGTATTTAGCATAACGACAGAAATACCACGGTCATCATCCCATTCCGGATGAATTTTGCCAATTCCCCAAAAATCGCCCAAGGTGATGTCTCCATAACGGAAAGCACTTGTAAACTTACATTCATAGCAGGAAGGTCTCAGGGATATATTGTTCAAAAACATCCCCTCATATCTGTCATATCCGCTATAAATGTAATGGCGCTTTCCATTGTCGAAACAGACCTCCATATAAAGTCTCTTCCAACCACGCTGTTTATTTCTAAAATTCACTGAAACAGGTTTTCCGCCAAATTTCTCTCCCAGGATCTCCAGATAATCAGCAAACAATTTGGGGGACGGTACTCCATGGCAGAGCACATCAATTACAAACAAATTCTGATAATCTTTTTGAAGATAATTTCTCAATCCGGCAGTCTGACACGGGGTTCCCGAAAACATAACACTTTCGCCTGAATCAAGCAATTTCTTTATATCATGCATGGTTTGTCCCATATCACTCTGGACATATTTTGAGCTTTGCAATTTTACAAGTTCCTGCTCTGCATCGACCCTGATATGTCTTGCGACCATATTGTCGTCCAGCGCACAGCCATAGACGACTCCTCCATCATGTATAAAAGCTTTTGCCAATTCGTAAAAGACACCGCCTGAAGAACTAGTCTTCCGAATACGCTCATCTTTATTTTTTTCAGCCAGAATTGTGATAGGTTTATTACCTTCATCATGGTGAAGGACTGGACATACGAGTTTACACTTTCCACAGTCTACACAGCTTGTTTCATCAACAGCCGGGTATACAAATCCTTCTCTGCTTTGCTGTAATGTAATGCAGTGTTTCGGGCAAGCCTGTGCGCACGCAGTGCATCCACAGCAGTTTTCTAAACGGCTAATTTTAATATGTTTGCAGATTTCAATTGTTTCTTTTGGAAGATTTCCAATTTCCCTCATAGCCGATTCAAGAAACTCATGTACTCTTTCACGTTCACTGGAAATAATTTCATCCACAGTTGTGTAATCGATTGGTTTCATTAATTCCTCCGCATTATCACAACCGTAGATTCGATTTTCCATACCAAATCGCTTCAACAGAGTTTTTAAGCGACTGTTCATTGTTTTTCCTTCCTCACTGCGTTCAAAAACAACAAACTGCTTATGAAAAAGGATTGAAAACACTGCTCCGTGGAAAGAATCTACAAAAACCATATTGGCATTTCGAATAGCAGCTATGACATCATCAGGTCCAAATACCATGTACTGTGATTCGGCACCATTTAGGAGATCAACATACGCCATGCTCTTTGTCTGTTTCTCAATAAAATTGATATATGATTTTTTCCGCTCTCCAAGAAAATATCCCACAGCATATCGGTCGGGCAAAGTTGCTTTCGCTTGATCTGCCATTGCTTCCCACTTAGACAGTGGTATAAGCATAGTTGGATCAAGAAAAACCTCAGCATTTCGCCCAGTAAGTTCTTTGACAATTTCAGCTGCTCTTTCCTCACGTACCGAGAGATACTTAATTCCGTTTATCCACTCTGGATACTCAGGCAGCATATCGCTTGTATCCGATAAACCAATACTGGCTGATAACGAAATTCTCTTTTCTTTCCGAGCAAACTGCAAGAAAGCATTTCTTGTAGCAGTTGGATACTTAGGATTCCAGATTTGGTCGCTTCCACATACCCATGCGTCATAACTCCT
>JAHHTO010000103.1 GCA_020024595.1 Schaedlerella sp. | reverse complement strand
ACTCAGTATTCGGGGAGTATCAAAAAGAACTGTTGGAAGAGTATGAAGTATTTGCAATTGATGAAACTTATGAGACGGGGCAGTATGGAGAACAGCAGCTATTGGATCGCATGGCGTACTATGGAAGCATGGGGATTGAACAGAATATTACGGATCTGCAGCTGTTGACGGATAACGGTGGACAGGCATTTCGGGAACAGGTGCTGGATTTTATGGAAATCAAAAATGGAATGGGAATCCTGCAAGAAATCACCGGAATGGCTGAACACTGGGAGGAGCAGAAAATCCAAGGGGAAGTAGTATCGAATGAGTTGCAGCAGGCATTGTCGCAAGGAGAAGAATTGCTTCCTGAGGAAAATAGAGATGTGCTTACGATAAAACAAGAGGGGGTGTTATCTCTGGTTTTGCCAGAATCCTTTTCTCTGTCGGGGAAAACGATTGTTAAGGAAAATCAGGTATCAGTTCGAAACAGAAACAGAGGAAGAGGGGGATTTCCGGCAAGAAATGATACAGATGGTATAAAAGGAAAATGGATGTTCCAACAGTATGTGTTGG
This sequence comes from Schaedlerella sp., assembly GCA_020024595.1. Taxonomy (GTDB): domain Bacteria; phylum Bacillota; class Clostridia; order Lachnospirales; family Lachnospiraceae; genus Schaedlerella. The sequence goes on along the minus strand of JAHHTO010000103.1, from coordinate 7,941 downwards.
AAAAAATGAATTCTGCTATAGAGCGAAAAGCAGATAATCGGAATCTGGATTATGAAATCGAATATCTGATCAGCGGAAAAGAAAGTGATGAAGAGAATCTAAAAGCAGTTGTAAAGCAGCTGCTGCTGGTTCGGATGGGGCTCAATTATTCGTACTTGATGACAGACTTAGGGAAGCAAGGAGAAGCAGAGACGATGGCAGTGACACTTGCAACGGTGATGCTTCATCCGGAGACGAAGGATGCGGTAAAACAACTGCTGCTTTTACTGTGGGTGTTTGGGGAAAGTGTAGTGGATTTACGTTCATTGCTGGCGGGAAGAAAGGTGTCGATGATCAAAAATTCTACGAATTGGCAATTGCCGATTTCTGCGGTATTTACTTTTTGGATGTCAGAATCAGGATATGAAGGGACTGATATGGAAGGAGGTTTGGATTATGGGCAGTATCTGCAGATTTTATTGCAGCTCAAAGATGTAGAGACACTGACGATGCGTACACTGGACAGGATAGAGGAAAACCTTCGTTTTGAAAAGGGACGAGACTTTTTTCGTGCGGATGCTTGTATTACCAAAATAAAACTGCAGAATACAGTTGAGATGTGGAGCGGCTACAGTTATTCATTCCCAGCATATTTCGGATATCTTTGAGTTTGTTACAGATGCCCTTTCTACCTGAGACTGCCTGCAATCCCGGCAGGCAGAATATCCACATAACGAATAAAAATCTTTAGAAAGGAAAACTGCGATGACACAATTTTACAAGAAACGATACATCCATCAGGAAGGGGCATCTGTAACAGACTCAAAGGATAAGATGGCAGGCAGTGTGACAGTAGAAGCAGCGCTTGCAGCACCGTTGTTTTTGTTTGCTGTTCTCTGTCTCGTGTACCTGCTGGAAATACAGGCGATTCGATTGTCCGTGATTTCTGCGGCGCAGAGTGCGGCTAAAACAGCAGCAGAAGATATGGCTGTGATACCGATATTTAATCCAGTAAAGCTAAAATCAGATTTGGTCAGTTTCATCGGTTCAGAACGGTTGGAAAGAAGTATTGTGCAAGGAGGAAGTCAAGGAGTTCATTGTTGGCGTTCGTGGTATGAAGCAGAGCACGGCGTGATCCATGTAGAGATTGATTATAAGATTCGTTTGCCGTTTCCAGAATTTACCGGACTTGGAATGAAATACAAAGAAAGTTTTCTTGTCAAGCCATGGACAGGATATGAAAAAAATGGGATAGAAAATGATGATGATCAGATTGTTTACGTGACGAAGACAGGCAGCGTGTATCATACGGACTATCAATGCAAGTACTTACAATTGTCTATCCGTTTTGTTTCATATTCGGGAGTATCAGATTTACGAAATGTGGATGGAGGAAAGTATCATGCCTGTGAAAACTGCGTTCATGGGGGGAATATGTCAGGTGTCTATATTACAGATTATGGAAATAAGTATCACAATTCTTTGAACTGCAGTGGATTAAAGAGAACCATACATTCTGTGAAAAAAGCAGAGTGCAAGGGAATGGGAGCCTGTAGTAAATGCGGACAATAAAAAGGAGGAAGAAGAGGGTGGAAACAGTACAACTATATGGAATTGGACAGACTGGATGTATGCTTTATATTATGGGAATGTCTGCGCTGGATATCCGAAAGAAAAGATTGCCTGTCTGGATGCTGGCAGCAGGCGGTGTTCTGGCGATGATATTCCAGATTCTCTGGAAAGGGCTTCCGGGGATTCTTATTGCAGCAGGGGGAGCAGTGGGGATTGTATTTCTTGCAGTCAGCTGGGTGACAGAGGAAGCATTTGGATATGGGGACAGTATATTAATCGGAATTCTGGGAATTTATCTTGGATTCTGGAATTTATTAAACCTGCTGGCAGTGTCATTTTTCTTAGCAGCCGGAACAGCAATGGTAGTGCTTGTAAAACAGAAATTTCAGAGAAAAACATTACTTCCTTTTGTTCCGTTTCTGGGTGTGGGATATACAGTGCTTCTGATTGGGGGAGGATTTTAAGTTGGTAGTAAACAAACAGGAGTGTAGCGTCTGGAAAAAAGGCGGACTGCGGGGGATCATTACGATAGAGATGTCTTATATTATGTCTGTTATTTTGCTGCTGTTTATGCTGATGATATATACGATTTTTTATTTTCATGACAAGAATATTATCATCGGGGCAGCAGCAGAGACAGCTGCATTGGGGGCGCAAGTGGAGCGAAAACCGGATGCAGGCAAACATACGGATTTAAATGGATTTTATCAACAGCGTATTTCAGGAAAGTTGATATTATTTTCAGAATCTCCGGCAGAAGTGGAAATTACGGAAAAAAGAGTGCTTGTATCGATCATGGCCAACCGAGGAAAGATGTCATTGAAGGTACAACAGCAGGCACCTGTATTGAAGACGGAAAAGAAAATACGGAAGAAGCGGTTGCTAGAGGAAGTTATTGGTGAGGAAAAAAAGAGGTGAATAGCAGGTGGATCATGTACTTCGGATGGAAATGGAAACAAAGCTCAGCAAAGTCTGGCTGCATATTTATACACAGGAAGAATACAAAGAAGATTATCAGATGCCTATGCTGAGAAGGAACCGGATTTCAGGAATTCTGATGATAGAAGGATGCGAAGAGGAGGGAATGGGTCATTATACATATGATGTCAGTGGGTTAGCTTCTATGGAAACACTGTATGAGAAAAAACGAATAAAAAGGAGAGATATTGAGGGGGTGGTACGGGCTTTATTAAGAACAGTGGAAGCGCTTCGGCAGTACATGCTGAATCCGGATTGTGTTCTTCTGAATCCAGAGTGTATTTTTCGGAAAGAGAAGAAATGGTATTTTTGTTATCTCCCGGGATACCAAGGTGCTTTGAGTGTGTCTTTCCATGAATTATCGGAATATTTTGTAAAGATGTTGGATTATGAGGACATAGAGGGAATTATTCTTGCATATGAAATACATAAGGCAACCTTACAGGAGCATTATGATCTGTCGGGGGTAATGAAAGAGTATGAGATGCATGAAAAAGTTCGTAAACGAGAAAGAAAAGTGTCGAAAGCACCGGAGGAGACATACGGAAATATATTTAGTCTGACAGAAGAAACAGAAGACTATGAAGAGCCGGAAAAAAGCAAATATCAAGCGCATGGTCAGAAGAAGTATCAGATCGGTTCATCAATAGATACTATTCGGGAAGAGAGTAGACGGTATTCTTCATGGCGAAAAGTGGGTCGGCATCTTCCCGGAAGAGATTGGGGAGAATGGGAGGATTTGATTTTAGAAACTGATGGACAAGAAGAGAAGTCTACACTATAATAAATCCGAAATCATATAGCACCGCAGTTTTAAAAGTGAGGGTTTGTTTTGGAGAAGGAGCAGAAAGCACGGATAACAATTGCTTTAATAGCAGCCAATGTCATAGTATTTATCATACTAATGATTCTGGGGAAAACAGAAGATACAATGTTTATTTTGGAACATGGAGCAATGTATGAACCATATTTGATACAAGGTCATGAGTATTACCGCCTGGTGACCAGTATGTTTCTGCATTTTGGGATTAACCATCTTATGAATAATATGGTAATGCTTGGCGCCCTTGGATGGAATCTGGAAATCGAGACTGGAAAAGTCCGATTCCTGCTGATTTATATTCTTAGTGGAATCGGTGGAAATATCTGCTCCCTTCTCGTAAATGAGTATAAGGGAATCGCAGTTGTATCAGCAGGGGCTTCGGGAGCTGTTTTTGGGTTAATGGGAGCACTGGTCTGTGCCGCTATTCAACGGCATGGCTCCGTAGGTAGGCTAAATAAGCGAGGGTTGATCTTCATGATCGTGCTAAGTCTTTACTTGGGGATGACAGGCGGTGGTGTAGACAATGCAGCACATATTGGTGGACTTATATGCGGTTTCTTGATTCAGGCTATACTGGGAGCTTTATGGTAAAGGTACTTCCTTTGCCCGGTTGGGAAGAAACGGAAATACTTCCGTTGTGTGATTCGATAATACGTCTGGAAAGGGCAAGACCCAGTCCGGTCCCTCCGGTTTTGTAAGTTTTGAATGGTTCAAAAATAGACTCCAGATGTTCAGAGGGGATTCCACAGCCGTCATCCTGTATCAGAACAGTTAGTGTGTCGTTCCGGCGGGAGGCCGTAAGGGTAATATTGCCAGTTGTACCGACGGCATCACTGGCATTTTTCAGTAGGTTAAAAAAGACTTCTTCCAGTTTGATCTTATCACCAGTAATTTCACCAAGAGTAGAAGGGATGGAGGAGGTCAATTTTACAGCTCCATTTTTCTCTTCCAGAGAGATTGCGAATGAGACGGCAATATTTTTCAGAAGTTTCTCGATGGAGAAAACAGAGTAATGCAGCACATTCCCGTTGTTGAAGGTAGAAAGTTCTTCCAAAAGCTGGCGCATAAATTCAACATCATCTAATGTTTGTTTCCAATGGGGAAACTCTTTGACTTCGGGATGTTGGATCTGCATTACTTGAAGCGAGGAAGATACCAATGTCAGTGGATTGCGTATCTCATGTGCGATTGTGGAGATTGCAGTATGATGATTTTCCAAAAGTTGACTGATAATCTGTTTTGCGGTTTTGTTCTCTTCCATCAGTTGATTCATTTTGTTAATATTAATGTTGTATAGCATAGTTATTCACCTCTTTAGGGGTAGTCTATCATGGTAGAGGGTTGTATTCAACAAAATGCTTTTGACGGTTTTCGACAAAATAAGACGTTCTTTATCGAATCATTGGTATTCTCTTTTTCCAGAAAATGGGATATACTGGATACAGATAGTGCCGAGTACAGCAGAAATACAGTGCGCGGTACTAATTACCAGGAGAGAAGGAGAGAGCATATGAGAGATGATAATTGTATTTTTTGTAAAATTGCGAGAGGGGAACTCCCAGCAGCCACAATCTATGAGGATGATGAGTTTAGAGTGATTTTGGATCTAGGACCGGCATCCAAAGGACATGCTCTGATTTTGCCGAAAGAGCATTATCGCAACCTGTTTGACCTGGATGATGAACTGGCTGCAAAGGCCATGGTTCTGGCGAAAAAAATGATTAATAAGATGAAAGATGTGCTTGGATGTGATGGTTATAATATCGTGCAGAATAATGAAGAAGTAGCAGGGCAGACGGTATTTCACTTTCACATGCATCTGATTCCACGCTACAAAGGGGACAATGTAGGTCTTGTATGGCAGGTAGGAGAACTAAGTGAAGCAGATCGAGAAGAGATTCTGAATAAATTGAAATAATTATCGGAGACAGAATGTTAACGGAAAATCATGTTTTTAACGAGATTTATGAAAAATATAAAAATCTTGTTCTGAAGGTTGCGTATATGTATTCTGATGATTATAGTGAGGCGGAAGATATTATGCAGGAAGTATTTTTGCGGCTGTATCGAGAAATGGATGAGAAACCGCATACGAATGTCAAAGCATGGTTGTGTATTACTGCAAAGTATCTGGCATTGAACTATAGGCGAAAGGCTGCAAGAGAAGTTTTTAAGGATGAAGTGAAAGAAGAAAATGATACCAGTCTGTGGTTGAGCAGAGTGAGCGCAGAAGAGGAATATTTTGAAAAACTGTCGGAAGAAGATAGAGTAAAACTTCATGAGCATATTTTTATGCAGCTGATGGAAAAGAACCCGAGATGGCATGAAGCGATTATGCTTGTATGTGTCAGGGGATGTTTGCAGGCAGACGCGGCAAAGAAGCTGAATATGAGTGAGTCTGCATTTTATGTAATGCTGCATAGAGCAAGAAGCTGGATTCGAAAGACCTATGGTGTTGAATATGAGGAACTCAGCCGTCTATAAGAAAGACAGGTGTCGACTTGACACCTGTCTATTGGCTGATTGCAACGAATCAAGAACTGTGAGTGGATTACCGCTGTGTCAGTTCACAGATGAGTCCGAGAATCGTGTCGATGGAATCCTGCTGACCGGAATTGCGCATCGCATCCATATAAGTGCTGCGGTTCTCATATAGCTTTTTGACTGCCAAAAGAAGAGAATCCTTGGTGACAGCTTCTTCTTCGAGTACAAGACTGAACCCCTGACGTTCAAAAGATTGGGCATTCAGGATCTGATCGCCGCGGCTTGCGTTTGCAGAGAGTGGAATCAGAAGATTCGGTTTGCGAAGGGCAAGCAGTTCACAGATGGCATTGGCACCGGCTCTGGATATTACAATATCCGCAAGTGCAAAGATGTCACGGAGTTCATTTTTGATATATTCAAATTGTTTATATCCTTTTGTGCCGTTCAGAGATTCTTCCACTTTTCCTTTGCCGCAGAGATGTATAATCTGATAGGACTCAAGAAGCTCCGGAAGTGCGGAACGGACGGCATTGTTGACAGCAACAGAACCAAGGCTTCCGCCAATGACAAGTATCACTGGTTTATCTGCGGAGAATCCACACAAGTCCATAGCAGCAATCTTATTACCGGATAGAAGTTCCTGACGGATTGGAGAGCCGGTCAGAACTGCTTTATCCTGAGGAAGATGTTTCAGCGTTTCCGGGAAATTACAGCAGACTTTCGTTGCGGATGGAATGGCAATCTTGTTTGCCAGCCCGGGAGTGATATCAGATTCATGGATGATAACAGGGACTTTGCACTTTTTGCCGGCAAGAACAACCGGAACAGATACAAAGCCACCTTTGGAAAAGATAATATCCGGCTTTAAATCACGGATCAGCTTTCTTGCTTCGCTAAGACCTTTGAGAACACGGAACGGATCGGTAAAGTTCTGTAAACTGAAGTAGCGACGCAGCTTACCGGAAGAAATGCCGTGGTACGGAATACCGAAAGGTTCAATCAGTTCCTTTTCAATTCCGTTATAAGAGCCGATATATTGAATATCAAACCCCATCTCCTGAAGCTTCGGGAGAAGAGCGATATTCGGAGTGACGTGACCGGCAGTTCCGCCGCCGGTAAGGATAATGCGTTTCATATATGCAAACCTCCAAATTGAAAATATTCGTCATAGGGTAACGGATAGAGTCCGTATCGTTACACCATAAATTCATATTAACCTTATTTATAGAAAAGTCAAGATAAAACTAGGAATGAAAATGAAGAGGCAAAAATATGGCAAATTCAAAAAAACTCGAACTACAAAAGAAAATCGAGAGGGAACTACAGCAGATAGAAGAAAAACTCGCTGAGCATCCGGAACTGGAACAGATGCAGGTGACAGCGGATATGGATGCTGCCCTTATGGCTAAAATAGGAGAATATGAGAAAGAGAAGGCGGAGGAAGAAGAGATTCGGAAAACGCTGGCGAAGAAAGAACAAGAAGAGAAAAAGAATACAGTGTGTTTGGACGGGGAGAATCGATCAGAAGACAGGAATTCGGTCCTTTATAAAAAGAAAAAGCGGAAAATACGTTGGTTTACGGCATTTGCAGCAGCATTCGTACTGGTGTTGGGGATCAGTACAACAAGTATGGGAAGCAAATCCTATTTGAAGCAAATAATCAAGTTGGTGATAGGTGATGAAACTGCATGGATTATTGATGTAGAGGATATGGATAGGAAGATGACAAAAGATTTAGACGTGATATTGGTGTATCAGGAGATTGATAAAAAATTAGGGATTTTACCTGTTCGTATGAGATATCAACCTGAGGACATGGCGTTAGAACACTATGAAATTGATGAGAAACTGCAGATGGCCAGACTCTTTTTCAAATATAAAGATACAATATTCCGATATACAATCTATGCAAGTCAGAATGACTCTTCTTGGGCAGAAAAGGAAGAGGATGTGGTGGTAGATGAGTATACAAAGGTAATAGATGGAGTAGAAATTCATGTGGAAGCAATCAGTAAGCCGGAACAACCGGAGAAAACAAGGGTGGCAAAATTTGAATATGAAGGAATGTATTATGAACTAAAAGGAATGTTGGAACAGAAAGAATT
>JAHHTO010000102.1 GCA_020024595.1 Schaedlerella sp. | reverse complement strand
GATTATAGGCACGCGCCAGCCTTGTAATGCTATCCAGGAGAATCATCACATCTTTACCATGTTCTACCAGACGTTTCGCACGCTCAATCACCATCTCTGACACACGTTTATGGTGTTCCGGAAGTTCATCAAACGTAGAATGGATCACTTCCACATTCGGTCCTTCAATGGCTTCTTTGATGTCTGTCACTTCCTCTGGGCGTTCATCAATCAGAAGGATCAGAAGATGCATATTCGGCTCAGTTCGTTGTACAGACAGTGCAACCTCTTTCAAAAGAGTCGTTTTACCTGCTTTCGGCGGAGATACGATCATCCCTCGTTGTCCCTTTCCAATTGGCGAAAGCAAGTCCATAATCCGCATCGCTGTCGAACTCTTTTCACTTTCCAAGCGAAGTCTTGCATCCGGAAAAATCGGAGTCAAGTTCTCAAAATTCGGTCTTTTGATCGCTTCCGATGGACGCCGACCATTAATTGTTGTTACATATAACAATGCGCTAAACTTCTCAGACTGTGTTTTGACTCGAATATTTCCTGTCAGGATATCACCTGTTTTTAAATTAAATCGCAGTATCTGGGACGGAGATACATAAATATCATTTTCACCCGGCATATAATTTTCACAACGAATAAACCCGAAACCATCCGGAAGTACTTCCAGAATCCCGTTTGCTACTTTTCCACTGTCAAGCTGTTCAAGATCTGTCTCTTCCTTCTTTTCTTTCATCGATTCTTTGACTTCTTCTTTTCCTTCTGCACTGATTTCTTCCTGCTCTTCTCTTTCATCCAGTACAAGCATTGCGTCAATCAATTCACTTTTTTTCATACCGGAAATCCCCTTCATACTCCTTGCTTTCGCAAGTTCTTTCAAGGTAATCAGTGGTAATGATTCATATTTTTCTCTTGTCATAGAACCTGTCCTTTCTTTTATTATTCTTATGACTAAATTCCATTTTTTATTTTCTTATCTTCTGTATTGATATTTATAACGAATTCGGGAACTTTGGTCTGAAATGACACAAATGAACTAAAATCTTTTTCAGTATACACTATATTTTTTAAAAATGAAAGTATTTTTTATATTCTTGCTTTGATTCCACAACAGTGTTATGATAATCTCCAGAAGCAATCAATCATTAAACAAAGGAATGTATGGAATGAACCACTGCACTCCCCACTTCTGGGGCGAAAAACGTTATCACTCCATGGACTATGATTTAAAACAGATTTATGGAGAAAAAGTATATAAAATCACATTAAACGGCGGTATGAGCTGTCCCAACCGAGACGGTAAAATCGGATCTGGAGGCTGTATTTTCTGTAGTGCACAAGGCTCCGGAGATTTTGCAGGCTCCGCTCATGCGACAATCACAGAACAGTTAGCCGCCGGCAAAGCCATATTGAAGCAAAAACGTCCAGTACACTCCTACATCGCTTATTTTCAGGCATTTACCAATACCTATGCGCCTGTTGATTATTTAAAGCGTATCTATGCAGAAGCAGCATCTGATCCGGAAGTGAAGATTCTTTCTATTGCTACCAGACCAGACTGCCTAAGCGAAGAGATCCTGAATCTGCTGGAGCAAATCAATCGTATCAAACCTGTATGGATCGAACTTGGTTTACAGACTATTCATCCAATAACTGCCTCCTACATCCGAAGAGGCTATGATCTTCCGATATTTGCACACGCAGTCAAAGAACTCCGGCAACGCAAGATCGAGGTGATTGTTCATACGATTCTTTGTCTTCCCGGAGAAAATAAGACTATGATGATGCAGACACTGGATTATCTGAATCACCAGGATATTCAAGGCATCAAATTGCAGCTTCTTCATATCCTCAAAGGAACTGACCTTGCTGCAGATTATAAGGCAGAACCCTTTTACAGCCCCTCCATGGAGGAATATATCGAATTACTGGGACAATGCATCGCAAAGCTTCGTCCTGATATCACCATCCACCGTCTGACTGGAGATGGTCCAAAAGATCTTTTGATCGCCCCGCTTTGGACAAGTAACAAACGTACTGTATTAAACACACTGCACAGCTATCTGAAGTCACAAGATATCTGGCAGGGAAAGGAATATCATGACTGAGACATTCACCTTATATAAATTGATCATCCTCTATATGTTGGATAAAGTTGATTTTCCACTGACCACTTCTCAAATCTCTGAGTTTATTCTGGATCAGGGTTATACCAATTATTTCAAACTGCAGGAAACATTATCTGATATGATAGAGTCTGACTTGATTCAGGCAGAAAATACCCACAACCGCACCCTTTATCATCTGACCGAGAACGGCGCTGAGACAATTCACTATTTCCACAATAAAATCTCTGCAGAAATTCAGCGTGATATCGACAACTTTCTAAAAGAGAAACAATATGATTTGAAAGAAGAAGTATCTGTCAAAGCAGACTACTATCTCACAACCGGTCACGAATACGAGGTTTCTTGTCAAATTGTGGAAGATGGCTCCAGCCTCATCGATCTGAAACTGACCGTTCCCACCGAAACCGAGGCCGAAACCATCGCCAATAACTGGATGAAACAGAATCAGGAACTTTATGCATTACTCCTGTCGAAGCTTCTGTAACCATTCTTTAATTTCTTTTTCTTTGCCAAGATTGCCAGGTTCATAGAACCTGGCGTTTTTAATCTCATCCGGTAGATACTGCTGGTGTGCATAATGATTGGGATAATCATGGGCATACTGATATCCGACTCCATGTCCCAAATTTGCTGCACCTTTGTAATGTGCATCCTGCAAATGAGAAGGCACCGTTGTTTTTGTCTGACGGACACTTGCATTTGCCGCGAAAATTGCATTTACGGCTGAATTACTCTTCGGTGCACCAGCTACATAAAGCACTGCTTGTGCCAGGATGATCTGTGATTCCGGCATCCCGATTCGTTCCACCGCCTGCGCCGCCGAAACTGCTACGGTAAGCGCCATCGGATCTGCATTTCCTACATCCTCTGATGCACAGATCATAATCCTGCGGGCAATGAACTTTACATCTTCTCCCGCATACAGCATTTTCGCCAGGTAATACACTGCTGCATCCGGATCAGATCCCCGCATACTTTTAATAAATGCAGAAATCGTATCGTAATGATTATCTCCAGTCTTGTCATACCGTACCACCCGCTTCTGAATACACTCTGACGCTACATCCAATGTGATATGAATCATTCCATCTGTGCTGCGCTCTGTGGTCAGGATTCCAAGTTCAATTGCATTCAATGCATTTCTGGCATCTCCGCCTGCAATATCTGCCAGAAATTCCAGAGCTTCTTCATCAATGACTGCCTGAAAAGCTCCCATTCCTTTTTCCTTATCATACACTGCACGTTTCAGCAGCATTTTGATATCTTCCTTATTCAATGACTTTAGTTCAAATACACTAGAACGTGACAAAAGTGCTCCATTGACTTCAAAATACGGATTCTCTGTAGTTGCACCAATGAGCGTAATCGTGCCATCCTCCACATATGGAAGCAGGTAATCCTGCTGCCCCTTATTGAACCGATGGATCTCATCAATAAACAAAATCGTCTTCTTCTGGTACATTCCCAGACGTTCCTTTGCCTCTTTGACTACCTCTTCCATATCTTTCTTACCTGCAATCGTCGCATTAATCTGTTTAAATTCCGAACTGGTTGTATTCGCAATTACCTTTGCAAGTGTAGTCTTTCCCGTTCCCGGCGGTCCATAAAAAATAACAGACCCCAGCTTGTCCGCTTTGATCGCGCGATACAACAGCTTATCTTTTCCTATGATATGCTGTTGCCCCACCACTTCTTCCAATGTAGCCGGGCGCATCCGCGATGCTAATGGAGCTTCCTTCTCCTGTTGTGTTTCTCGCATATAATCAAATAAATCCATTTCTACTGCCTTTCCATTTTTTATATTCCACCAAGTTCCCGAAGTACCTCTCCTGCAATCAGCAATCCTGCTACCGGCGGCACAAAAGAAACACTTCCCGGCAATGCACGCCGGTTTCCCTTTTCTTCTTCTGTCCTCCGCCCGGAAATATCAACCGGCTGTTCTTTCGAATACAGCACCTTCAGATGAAAAATTCCTCTCGCCTTTAATTCTCTTCGCATTACTTTGCAAAGAGGACAGACACTTGTTTTCGACAAATCTGTAATCTCAAACAACTCTGCATGAAGCTTATTCCCTGTTCCCATACTACTCAAAATTGGAATATCCAGTTTTTGTGCCAGTTCTACCAATGCCAGTTTTGCCGTCACCGTATCAATGGCATCAATAATATAGTCCGGTTTTTCTTCAAACAAAGACTCAAGATTATCTGGAAGCACGAACATCTCATATGTCTGAACAACAATTGATGGACATATATCCGCGATTCGCTCCTTCATCACTTTTGTCTTATATTGTCCGACAGAGCTGTGATACGCAATCGACTGCCGGTTGATATTTGTCAGAGAAACGACATCGTTGTCTATCAGAATCAACTTTCCCACTCCACACCTTGCAAGCGCTTCAATACAGTGTGAACCGACTCCCCCTACACCAAACACCATGATCGTTGCACGTTTTATTTTTTCCAGGGCTTCCGCTCCCATCAGAAGTTCTGTTCTCGAAAATTCATTTATCATATTTCGTACCTTTCCACTTTCCTCATGACCATTCCCATCTTTACCCGTAACCCATCAGTCACTCTTGCAGTTTCATTTTAACAACAGTTCATCCACTGTGACAAAATCATACCCCTCCGCCTGCAGCAAATCCACAATTCGGAGTGCAGCTTTCACAGAACTATCATAACAGTCATGTAACAGAATAATATCATTTTCCTCCACTTCCGTCACTACCTTATTCACAATTTCATCCACATTTTCAGTTGCCCAGTCCATCGGGTCCACCGTCCACATCACAGGGATCGCAGGAATTTTTTCTTCCAGATTTTTCTTCCAGAGTCCAAATGGCGGTCGCATAAATTCTACAGATTCCCCCGTAATTCCCTCAATAATTTCATTCGTCTTTCTCAACTCCTGATAAGCTGAGTCCTCATCCAGTTTGGTGATTTCTACATGATTATATGTATGATTTCCGATAAGGTGCCCTTCTTCTTGCTCCCTTTTGACTATTTGAGCATTCTCCCCTATTTCAATATTCTTTCCAATCAAGAAAAAAGTTGCATGAACCCCTCTCTGCTTCAATCCATTCAGCAGCTTTGGTGTATATACTGCACTTGGTCCATCATCAAACGTCAGTGCCACCTTAGGTCGTTCTGATATGACCGTCTTTTCCGAAGCTACTCTCTCTACCCGATCCACTCTTTGAACCATCATCTGCCCGGGAATACATATTCCCAGAAGAAGCAGTACGTACACAACTCCTAGGCCTTGCATCCAGCTTTTTATACTCACAGCTTCTCACCTTGCTCCAGTCTTTTTTTCAATATATGCAGTAAAGTGCTTTTTTATGGGTCGTTTATAAGCTTCCAAAAACTTCGTCATTGTACTTATTTTTTATTGATGCTATAATAACTTGTGCAAAAAGGAGGTTTCGTGATTATATGGAAAAAACAGTAACTAAAGAAAATAAAATGGGTGTAATGCCTATTCCAAAGCTTCTGACTACAATGTCTCTTCCAATGATCATTTCCATGCTGGTTCAGGCACTCTACAACATTGTAGACAGTGCTTTTGTTGCACAGATTAATGAAAATGCTCTGACCGCGGTATCTCTCACATTTCCTGTCCAGAATCTGATGATTGCCATTGCAGTTGGAACCGGCGTCGGTATCAACGCCCTCCTCTCCAGAAATCTCGGCGAGAAGAATTTTGAAGATGCCAATCTTGCTGCAAGAAATGGTATTTTTCTAGCATTTATAAGTTATATTATCATGGCTATGATCGGAATCTTTGGTTCCAGATTCTTTTTCCTGCTCCAGACAAAGGATGCACAGATTATAGAATACGGCACACAATATATGACCATCATTACCGTTGCCTCTGCGGGAATTTTTATGCAGATTACATTGGAACGTCTGTTGCAGGCAACCGGTCGAACCATTTACACTATGATCACTCAGGGGCTCGGAGCCATTATCAATATGATTTTGGATCCGATTATGATTTTCGGTCTGCTCGGATTCCCACGCCTGGGAGTAGCTGGCGCTGCTTTTGCAACAGTGACCGGTCAGATTATCGCCGTGATCCTATCTCTTTATTTCAACATAAAGAAGAATCCTGAACTGAATCTCAACATGAAGGGATTCCGTCCGAATAGACAAGTAATCGGTATCATTTATCAGGTCGGAGTTCCGTCTATTATCATGCAATCCATTGGTTCTATCATGGTATTCGGTATAAACAAGATCCTGCTTCTTTTCTCCTCTACAGCCGCAGCTGTATTTGGAGTATACTTTAAGCTACAAAGCTTTATTTTCATGCCGGTATTCGGACTGAACAATGGTATGATTCCGATTATCGCCTATAATTACGGTGCACTGAATAAAAAGCGTATTATGTCCACTATAAAGTTAAGTATTGCAATCTCTGTTTCTATTATGCTGATTGGACTACTTCTCTTCCAGCTTGTTCCCGCACAGTTGCTCGGCTTCTTTGATGCATCTCCACATATGCTGGAAGTCGGTATCCCTGCACTGCGGATCATCAGTCTGAGTTTTGTTTTTGCAGGATACTGCATTACTGTCAGTTCCGTCTTCCAGGCACTGGGCAATGGGATGTACAGTCTGATTGTATCAGTGGCACGACAGCTTCTGGTGATTCTGCCGGTTGCTTATATCTTTTCCAGAATATTCGGACTGCATATGGTATGGTGGTCAATTCCGATTGCAGAAATTGTGTCAGTTCTCTTGTCCACACTACTATTTCGCCGAATCATACAGCTAAAAATCCATCCACTTCCGAATGAAGAAATTCCTTCCGCATAGCTCACGATTCTTTCCGATAGTCGGACGGGCTTACCCCCATCCGGCTTTTGAATACTTTGGAAAAATACAGGTTGTTCTCAAACCCGACCGAATAAGCAATTGCCGCTACTGACAGGCTCGTCTCTCTCAACAGATGACGGGCCTTTTTAATACGGAAATCTACCAGATACTCTTTCGGCGACTGTTGCCGATACATTTGAAACGAACGAAATAGATGACTTCTGCTGATTCCCACATAAGAAGCAACATCTTCAATCGTAATCGGATAGGAATAGTTTGTATTGATATAAGCACAGGCTTTTTCTGCATATACCATATGACTATCTTTTGCAGTTCCCCTCCGAGCTGCATAATGTATAAAAACAGACATCAACGTATATAATGCGCCTGTCATCGCCACTGCCGATTCATAATCATTTCCTTTCAATTTATAAATCGTTTCCAACTGTTTCTGTATTTCTTTTTTCGGAAGTCTCCCCTTATAGATCAACGGCAGCTTTTTCGAGAAATCTGTTGCTTGAATCAGAAAATCTGCATCCGTTCCTGCAAATCCTACCCACGCATATTCCCACGGTTTCTCTGTATCTGCATAGTATTTAACCTCGGTGTCCGGATACAGAATAAACGTATCACCCGCAGACAAAGCATATACTTCACCATTCACCTCATAATACCCATTCCCAGAAATCACATGATGAATACAGTAATGATTTCTTACACCGGCTCCCCACTGATATCCGGGTTCACATTTCTGATGTCCCACATTATATACAGAAAGCGCATTTGGAAGATTCTCCCCAGCTTTATACGAATGTTTATATGTTCCTTCCATCACTGTCCTTCCTTTCACTCATATCTTTTTGTAGAATCCTGTTTATTATACTTCTCCCCCCTTTCTCTTGCAACATAATTACATATATCTGCACGTATTTTTTATAGACATTCTAGCTCCGGCATTTTATAATAAATAAAAAGATGCCACTGTGACAAATACCTTTGTCCTGGTATTCTGCGATCGACATACGATACGAATAATCAGAAAGTGAGGTTTCATGAATACTATGAAAGAGAAATTACTTACAAAATTTACAGAACTTTTCGGAGATTCCGAAGGTACCGGATTTTATTTTTCTCCTGGTCGCGTTAATCTGATTGGAGAACATACAGATTACAATGGGGGGCATGTATTCCCCTGCGCACTTACGATCGGTACATACGGTGTTGCAAGAAAACGGAATGACAGAAAGCTTCATTTTTATTCTATGAATCTGGAGCACTGTGGAGTCATTGAAGCATCTCTTGATGAACTGATCAACAAAAAAGAATACAACTGGGCCAATTACCCACTTGGTGTTGTATGGGCTTTTACAGAAAAAGGCTATTCTTTTGACTGCGGGTTTGACATGGTGATCTGGGGCAACATTCCAAATGGTTCTGGTCTTTCTTCTTCCGCATCTCTGGAAGTACTGACAGGAGTCATTCTTCAAGATCTCTTCCAGATCCAAGATGTGAATATGATTGACCTTGCCCTTTACGGACAGTATTCTGAAAATAATTTCAATGGCTGTAACTGCGGGATCATGGACCAGTTTGCCGTTGCCATGGGCAAAAAGGACAACGCCATCTTTCTGGATACCAGTACACTCCATTACGAATACGCTCCCGTTATTTTAAAGGACGCCAAAATTGTCATTACCAACAGTAAAGTAA
>JAHHTO010000101.1 GCA_020024595.1 Schaedlerella sp. | reverse complement strand
TAAATACAAGGAAATACGACGGTTTAAGGAGATATAAGAACATGATTAAAATACTATTCATTTGCCACGGCAACATCTGCCGCAGTACTATGGCTCAATTTCTATTTCAGGACATGATTAATAAGAGTGGTCTCACCGATCAGTTTTATATTGATTCTGCGGCGACGAGCCGCGAGGAAATCGGTGCACCGCCACACCACGGAACCGTTCAAAAGTTAAAGCACGAAGGGATTCCGGTGCTGCCACACCGTGCGGTACAGGTGACGAAGAACGATTATGATAAATATGATTACCTAATAGGGATGGATTCAATGAATATCCGTAATATGATGCGGATTCTATCAGAAGATCCGGAACAGAAGGTTTGCCGGCTTTTGGACTTCACGGATGAACCGAGAGATATTGTAGATCCGTGGTACACTGGTAATTTTGATGTGACTTATGACAATATAAAAGAGGGATGTGAAGCTCTTTTAAAAGACTGCCGGCGGCGCTTATAAAGCGTACGTCAGCAGTCTTTTTAATTGATGATGGAATTGTTTGTTCTGCGTGTGCAGTTTTAGACGTTCTGCGTTGGATTTGTTCTGATTGATAAATGCATCGTACTGTGCGAAAAGGGTACGATAGTCTAGATGCTGATTCTGGCTCCAATGCACCAGAATCCAGTTCATGGCATCTGCCTGCCAATAATCCATCGGAATTTCTGCATTTTTCAATGTGCTGACATAAGTGAGTGCCTGAATAGAAAGTGCTTCCAGCTCTTGATCCAAATCTTTTTCTGATTTCAAATTTTTTCTCAGCTTTTTCAGCAGTTTTTGCAACAGATTTTCGTCTTTAGATTCTTGCTCTAGCAGCCAGACACTTGTTTCAACAATTTCATTTAATTTACCTGCAGCTGCCCAATAAGTAACAAAGGATGTTTCGCTTTCTGTATTTTCAGCCTCTCCCATTGTAAATGTACGGAAGACACGAGTGCTACCACCGCATAATTTGCGGTCATATCTGGCACGTTTTTCCGGATTGGAAAGAACCCGGTATGCTTCCAGAATTTCCTGCATATATGCAGTTGTATCAATGCCGGTATTCATGTTGGCATCGGGATGGTAGACCTTTGCCAGTGCATTTTTGGCGGCAGTGATCTCCTCAAGGGTCGCCTCACGGGAAACCCCAAGTATATGATAATATGTACGAATTGCCATTGATTGATTTCTCCCCTTTTGTTCTGGAAAACGATAGAACTGTTACTTATATTACGCTATTGTCGTAGAAAAATCAAGAAAAAGAGCCGTGGGATTAAAGTAAAATAATCGGTGACAGCAGAAAAAGAAAATGACAAGAACTTGAAGGAATAGTTCTAAATCCGCCTAGTATTTACTATATTATTAACAGACGATGAAAAGCAGAGGGTGCGATGAATGAAGAAGATTCTTGCTTTAATTTTAGGTGGGATGCTCTGTGTCCAAAATGTATACGCAATGCCTGCAGAAGCGTGGATGTTACAAGAAGAAAATGATGAAACTGTGGTGGAATCAGAGAATTCTGAAAATCAAGAGACAGAGCCTGTGAATCCTGGTGTTGATGTAAGTGCTCCATCAGCTATTTTAATGGAAGCTTCTACCGGGACAGTGATTTATGAAAAGGATGTGGATACGCCGCGGCCGCCTGCCAGTGTGACCAAGATTATGACAATGCTTCTGATCTTTGATGCGTTGGAGAGTGGAAAAATCAAGTTAGAAGACGAAGTGACAACTTCGGAGTTCGCTGCTTCAATGGGCGGTTCTCAGGTCTTTTTGGAGCCGGGAGAGACACAGACTGTAGATACGATGTTGAAGTGTATTTCAGTGGCCAGTGCGAATGATGCCTGCGTTGCCATGTCTGAATACATATGCGGCAGTGAAGAGGAATTTGTACGGCAGATGAATGAACGTGCCAAGGGACTTGGTATGAAAAATACGAATTTTGTAAATTGCAATGGATTGGATACAGACGGGCATATGACAACGGCAAGGGATATTGCACTGATGTCCAGAGAATTGATTACAAAATATCCACAAATTCATGATTATTGCATGATATGGATGGAAAATATCACACATACAACAAGCAAGGGGTCTTCGGAATTTGGTTTGACAAATACAAATAAACTGGTCCGTCAGTATCCATATGCTACAGGTTTGAAAACAGGTTCTACCGGAGCAGCAAAGTTTTGTGTATCGGCAACTGCAGAAAAGAATGGAATTGAATTGATTGCTGTAGTGATGGCAGCCGGAGATTCTAAATCCCGATTTCGAGATGCGACAGCTTTACTGAATTATGGATTTGGTAAATGCCAGCTTTACCAGGATACGGAACCTGAGAAGCTGGAAAATATGAAGGTTGACGGCGGAGTAGAAGAAGAAACTAAAATTGTATACAAGAATACATTTTCTTATCTGGATACGTCTGGCGCAGATTTGACGGGGATTAGCAAGGATCAGCATCAGAAAAAATCAATAACGGCGCCTATGAAGAAAGGGGATAAGGTGGGAGAGATCAAGTACTTTTTGAAGGGAGAAGAAATAGGAAAAATTGATGTGATTGCATCTGAAAGCATAAAGAAAGCAGGATTTTTTGATTACTTGCATAAAATATTGGAACGCTTCCGAGCATAGATTCTTTACTTTATCACAAAAAAATGTTAGGATAGTGAAAGTATGAATGAATAGACTGGAAAGTATACTTGTATACAATATGAAAACTGTCTCTGTTACCAGTAGGAGATAGGGAGATAAAATAAGTAAAAAAGATAGTTGGAGGAAGCAAAGTGGAGTACGCAGGGCTGATTGATTATACAATTTTAAAACAACAGGCAACCATTCAGGATGTGGATAACTTGTGCCGCGAAGCTGCAGAATGTGGATTCTGCTCCGTTTGCGTCAATTCCAGCTTTGTCTATTATTGTGCAGAGATGCTAAAAGACACTAACGTCAAAGTGTGTACTGTTGTAGGGTTTCCTCTTGGAACAATGTCTACGGATGGAAAGGTAGCAGAAACTCTTGCTGCTGTTCAGGATGGCGCAGATGAAATTGACATGGTAGTACATGTAGGTATGATCAAAAGTGGAAACTGGGAATATGTCAAAGAAGATATTGCTGCTGTTGTCACGGCGGCAGGAGACAATGTGATTGTAAAAGTAATTCTGGAGACGTGTCTTCTGACAGAAGAAGAAAAGATTCGCACCTGTAAAATCTGTAAAGAAGCAGGTGCGGATTTTGTGAAAACATCGACTGGATTTTCTACAGGTGGTGCAACAGTGGAGGATGTGCATTTGATGCGAGAGACGGTTGGACCGGAAATGGGAGTGAAGGCTGCCGGTGGAATCCGTACACTTGCAGATGCAAAAGCGATGATAGACGCAGGGGCAAACCGAATCGGAACAAGTGCAGGGGTGGAGATTTTTCGTGCTTCAAAACGGGAAAACGGAGTAGAACTGGGATGAGATTATTAGATGTTATTGTTGCAGGAGCTGCCGTTATAGGTCTGATCTGTGCCGAGAGTATCCGAGAACAGTGGAATTTTAAGGTGACAAATTATAAGATTCATACACCGAAGATGCGGCAGGATGCAGAGCCTAAAAAAATCATTTTTCTTAGTGATCTGCATAATCATGAATATGGAAAGAAGAATATACGTTTGCTGCGGACGATTGCAAAAGAGCAGCCGGATTTGATTCTTGTTGGTGGGGATATGTTGGTAGGAAAGCAACACCAACTGCCGAAACCGGCATTGGACTTCGTTATGCAGCTTCCGAAGATTGCTCCGGTCTATTATGCGAATGGCAATCATGAGCAACGAATGAAAGAAAATACAGAGAAATATGGACATGTGTTTTCTCTCTACCGTAAGAAGTTAAAGGATGCAGGTGTTCATTTTCTGGAAAATGCTTCTGCGGTGGAAGAACTTGACGGCTTGCATGTCCGTATGACAGGGGTAGAACTTCCTCCTGAAACTTATGATAAGTTTCGACGGTGTCATTTGGCAAAAGAAGATATTGAAAGACAGGTGGGAGCAGCAGAGAACTGCTATCAGATTCTTTTGGCACATAATCCTACTTATTATGATGCATACAGGGAATGGGGAGCGGATTTGATATTGTCGGGACATTTGCATGGCGGGATTGTAAGAATACCGAGATGGCGGGGTGTGATTACGCCGCAGGCGTTCTTGTTTCCAAAATATTCCGGAGAAATGACGGAAGAAGAGGGACAAGCTATGGTGGTCAGCCGTGGGCTTGGGACACATACAATTAATTTTAGATTGTTTAATGTACCGGAACTGGTTGTTCTGGAAATTTCAGGGACTGAACAGATGTAAAACGATTAGGAGAATAAAGAGATGGGGATTCCTGTAAAGCTGGAAGTGTTTGAAGGTCCACTGGACCTGCTTCTCCACTTGATTGATAAAAATAAAATAGATATTTATGATATTCCGATTGTGGAGATTACAAACCAGTATATGGAGTATATCCGTAATATGAAGCAAGAAGACTTGAACATCATGAGCGAATTCCTTGTGATGGCGGCAACACTTTTGGATATTAAGTGTAAGATGCTTCTGCCAAAGGAAGTCAATGAAGATGGCGAGGAAGAAGATCCACGACAAGAACTGGTGGAGCAGCTTCTTCAATATAAAATGTACAAATACATGGCATATGAGTTGAAAGACCGGCAGTCGGATGCAGAATTGATTATGTTTAAAAAGGCGACAGTCCCGGAAGAAGTGTTGGAATATACGGAGCCGGTAGATTTGGACTTACTTCTGGACGGGTTGACGCTTTCCAGACTGAATCAGATCTTTCGGGATGTGATGAAACGACAGGATAATAAGATTGATCCTGTTCGAAGCAAATTTGGGAAAATCGAGAAAGAAGAAGTACCTCTTCCGACAAAAATGACCTATGTGGAAGATTACGCAAAATCACACAAACATTTCAGTTTTCGTCAGCTTTTGGAAGAACAAAAGAGTAAAATGCACGTAGTCGTAACATTTCTGGCGATTCTCGAGTTGATGAAAACAGGTGTGATTTGTGTACTACAAGAAGAAACATGCGGAGAGATTATGATAGACTCGCTTTTGTGAAAATGTGTGGTTACTATTGGCACAGGACAAAAGGGGAAAAGGACTGATGGATACGATGGAAATAAAAAAATTACAAGGTGTAATCGAAGCGATTTTGTTTACGATGGGAGAATCTGTGGAATTGAGTCGAATTGCTGCGACCATTGAGCATGATGAAGAGACAACACGGAAAATGATTTATAATATGATGGATGAATATGAAGTGGAGAATCGTGGAATTCGGATTATAGAGCTTGATAATTCATTTCAAATGTGTACAAAGAAGGAAATGTACGAATATTTGATTCGGATTGCAAAACAGCCGAAGAAATATGTATTGACGGATGTTCTGTTGGAAACATTATCGATTATTGCATATAAGCAGCCAGTGACAAAGTTAGAAATCGAAAAAATCCGTGGAGTAAAGTCAGATCATGCAGTAAATAAGCTGGTAGAATATGGATTGGTAGAGGAAGTCGGACGACTGGATGCCCTGGGAAGACCACTTTTGTTTGGAACAACGGAGGAGTTTCTGCGCAGATTTAGTGTACAGTCGCTAGAAGAATTGCCGACCCTGAATCCAGAGCAGATGGAGCATTTTAAAGAAGAGGCAGAAGATGAAGCACAGCTTAAATTAGATATTTAATGTTTGGCGCTTGGGTTCAGGTTGTATAGAGATCTATAGACGGAGAAATAGAAATAATATAGAAGAAGTGGAACGGGAATGAGAGAAGAGGTTCCGGCATATATATGAAATGAAAAAATGTGTCGTGAGGACTCCATGACAGAAAAGAATAGAAAAAAGATAATGAGAAAAAGAAAAAGAACTCTGGCTCTGATCGGTTTGTGTCTGATGATACAGATTTTTGCAGGCGCCGGGGTTCCGATTGTATATGCAGAAAGTCCGTCGGAATCAATTCTGGAACCGACGGGATTATACGCCCAGGCTGCAGTGTTGATGGATGCAGACAGTGGGCGTATTTTATTTGAAAAAAATGGACAGGAAGAGCGGGCAACGGCAAGTACAACCAAGATTATGACCTGTATTCTTGCGTTGGAATCTGGAAATCTGGATAAAACAGTAACAGCCAGTGCAAATGCTGCTAAGCAGCCGAAAGTGCATCTGGGAGTCCGGGAAGGGCAAGAATTTGTTTTGAGAGATTTGTTGTATTCCTTGATGCTAGAATCTCACAACGATTCGGCGGTAGTGATTGCGGAGGCGGTTGGTAAGACGGTAGAAGGATTTGCCGATATGATGAATGCAAAAGCAAAGGCGTTGAATTGCGATCATACATATTTTATTACACCGAATGGGCTGGACAGTGCGGATGCAACTGGGAAACATCATACAACTGCAGAGGATTTAGCGAGGATTATGAAATATTGTATTATGGACTCTCCACAAAAGGAGGTTTTCCTAGAGATTACAAGGACACCTACATATCAATTCTCTGATAAAAGTGGAAAACAAAGTTATTTTTGCAGCAATCACAATGCGTTTTTACAGATGATGGAGGGGGCGTTGTCTGGAAAGACAGGATTCACTTCTGAGGCCGGATATTGTTATGTGGGTGCATTGGAGAGTCAGGGGAGAACTTTCGTGGTAGCATTGCTTGCTTGTGGATGGCCAAATAATAAAGGGTATAAATGGGCAGATACGAGAAAGTTGATGGTATACGGAATGGAACATTTTCACTATAAAAATGTATATCAAGAGTTACAGTTTGAACCGATTGAAGTGCTTGATGGGATTCCTAATGGAAATTGTTTCAGTGGGAAATCATTTGTGACAGTGGAACAGCACGTTCCGGCAGAACTGGCGGCGAAAGGTGAAAAACAAAAAATAGTGAAAAATCGTTCGGATACAAAGAAAAGCGAAACAAAAAGAATTGAAATACGATGGCTCCTCCGTGATGATGATGAAGTCCGTATCGAACAATCTGTGTCAGAGAAACTGACTGCTCCGGTAGAAAAGGGGAAAGAAGTCGGGATAGTCCGTATCTTGCTAAATGGGGAAGAACAGTGTTCCTATCCGATTGTAACTGCCGAAAGTGTTAGGAAACGTAGCTTTTCCTGGTGTTTGGAGAAAGTGATAGAGAACATACTATTTTAGAAATGATGTTAAAAAATATCAATAAAAGTGATTAATTTCTTCACTAGATAAAACAAAATAGATATGATAGTATAAGCAAAGATAAAAAAAGACAACTAAATTGATAAAATATAAGGAGATGCAAAGATGAAAAATTTTGAAAAATATGAACGATCATATTTCATGCCACCTGTAGACTGTTATGACTGGGTGAAAAAGGATTATATTGATACACCGCCGGTTTGGTGTAGTGTGGATTTAAGGGACGGTAATCAAGCGTTGATTGAACCTATGAGCCTGGAAGAGAAGGTGGAATTCTTCAAACTTCTTGTGAAAGTCGGTTTCAAAGAGATTGAAGTTGGGTTTCCCGCTGCATCAGAGACAGAGTTTCAGTTTATGCGGACTTTGATCGAGAAGAATCTGATCCCGGATGATGTAACAGTCCAGGTATTGACACAAGCAAGAGAACACATTATCAAGAGGACATTTGAAGCAGTAAAAGGAGCGCCACATGCTGTGATCCATGTGTATAATTCTACATCTGTAGCACAACGTGAACAGGTATTCCGTAAGGACAAAGAACAGATAAAACAGATTGCCATTGAGGGTGCAAAGCTGTTAAAAAGAATGGCTGAAGAGACTGATGGGAACTTTACATTTGAGTATAGTCCGGAAAGTTTTCCTGGAACAGAAGTGGAATATGCATTGGATGTATGCAATGCGGTTCTGGATGTATGGAAACCAACTCCAAATAAGAAAGCTATTATCAATCTGCCCACAACAGTACAAATTGCAATGCCTCACGTGTTTGCAAGTCAGGTGGAATATTTTCATAAAAACTTGTTACATCGTGACAGTGTGATGCTTTCTCTTCATCCACATAATGACCGAGGATGTGGCATCAGTGATGCGGAACTCGGCGTTCTGGCAGGAGCTGACAGAATTGAGGGAACATTGTTCGGAAATGGAGAACGTACTGGTAATGTAGATATCATTACACTTGCTATGAATCTGTTCTCACACGGTGTTGATCCGAAACTGGATTTTGCAAATATGAGTGAAATCTGTGAAACATATGAAAGATTGACCAGGATGCAGGTATCTCCTCGTCAGCCATATGCAGGAGATTTGGTATTTACCGCCTTTTCAGGTTCTCATCAAGATGCGATTGCAAAAGGAATGGCATGGCGGGAAGAGAAGGATTGCAACAAATGGACGGTTCCATATCTGCCGATCGATCCACAGGATGTGGGCAGAAGGTATGATTCTGATGTGATTCGTATCAATAGCCAGTCTGGCAAGGGTGGAGTAAACTACATACTGAAACAGAATTTCGGGATCAGCCTGCCGGAGAAAATGAAAGAAGAAGTGGGATATCTTGTCAAAGATGTGTCTGATAAGGCGCACAAAGAGCTTACTCCGGATTGGGTATACCATATTTTCGAAGATAATTATATTAATGCAAAAACAGTATTTACATTGGATTCTTGTCATTTTAAACAGGAGGATGGTATTTTATCTGAAGCGGTCATTACACATGCCGGAGAACGCAGGACGATTACTGGTGTCGGAAACGGACGACTGGATGCGGTCAGCAATGCGCTCAAGCATTATTTTGACATCAGTTACGAAC
>JAHHTO010000100.1 GCA_020024595.1 Schaedlerella sp. | reverse complement strand
GATTATGAATGCGGTAAAATGCGGTCTTTTAACAGTCCTGGAGGATTAATCATTTAATTTCTATGAAAAATGATTAGTAAGTATGGTGCTCATGCTTATGAGATCTTGAATAATTCCAATCTCTGAATAATCGAAGGCTCGGCTACCTACTGTAGGTAGCCGAGCCTTTTTCTTTGAATTTTTTTTTTGCTGAAGGTGTTATATTTTTCTATTATTACACTCTTTATGTTAGTGGTACATAATAATCCCCCCATGACTGTATATTGAAGACCGGCAGAATGAATGGGTAAAGGGTGTACCGCTTGGTTCGAAAGATTAATTATCAATCTGATTATCAATTTAAAATTATAGATTATGGCTAAAAGAAATGACAATATCCCAATTTCGTGTTGTTCCGAGACAATATATGAATCACATTACGGAAACGGTATGAAAGAAAGTAGAAGTATAACAATCTTTATAGAATACACATGGTCTCGTCCGACTGCCATAGATGTGCTGTGTAATGATTGCGGTGAATCTTGTATGGAATATTATGGAGATTGCGATATAGAAGAGTACCTCCATATCAGAGGTGACGCAGCACAAAAATTGGCAGCAAAGTTTTCTGCTCATGACGGAAAAACCTTGCTTAAACGAATGGCAGATCGGTTTCGTCCTTATGGAGACGATGCTTTTACTAAAATAGAGGCTTGGTTGCAATCGAAAGCAATTGATTATACAACGAGCCTTTATTGATATTCTGTATTCAAGGATTGTATCAACCAGTAGTAAAATAGTATAGTTGAATGATTAAAATGTAAAATAGAATATGAATATAAAATATGCAGCCATCAGTAGAAAAGGGAAACGATTCGTTAATGAAGATTCATTCAGAATCAGTGATTCAACCGATGAAGGTCGCTGGATGGGAATTGTTTGTGATGGGTTAGGTGGTCATGCTATGGGGGAAGTTGCAAGTGATTTGGTGGCTAATGTCATAACCGATTACTGGGAAAAACATCCTGATAGAGAAAAAGAAGCGATGGTGAAGGAGGCATGTACTCTTTCATCCGGAGAACTTGATAAAAAATCAAATGAACTGCATCACTGTGAGATGGGAACCACAATGGTGATGGTAAGTATCGTTGATGACATCGCAACAATAGCGCATGTCGGTGATAGTCGTTGTTACTTGATTCGTCCTGAGTATGATGAGGATGGCAGCGGGAATCCGTACAAGATTCTTTATAAGACTCAGAATCATGTGCATTTAGATTTTGGTTGGGAAGTGTTGTCACGCTGTTTCATTTCTTATGAAGGTGAAAAAGCAGTCCCAGAGATTTTTCATCAGGAAGTTAAAGCAGGCGACCGTCTGCTTCTCTGTTCGGATGGCGTATATAAAAGCATATCTCAAAACATGCTGATTGATTGTCTTCTTTGTGATAAGACTCCGACAGAAATCATTGACATGATCCAGGCACTTTGCGAAGAGAATGGAGATGATAATTATACCGCAATATTTGCTGTCATTCAATGACATGCAATAAGGTACGGTTTAAACGCTTGTCTCTCCAAGTGTAACCTGAAAATGAGATAAAAACGAATGTGACCTTGGAAGGCTGCTTTCGTTGCTGATTTTATGGCTGTAATGCAGAAGCACATTGATGTAACTCAGTATTTTGAAGATAAATCTCATGCGTTGCGTACTTATGTTAATCTTCCTCTTGATGATATTAGTCGGTACACCTGTCCGATTCGATTCATTTCAAGTGCTTTAAAAGAGTATGGATCATTGATCTGTCAAAGTCCGGATGATTTATTGCCTTTATTTTTTGCGGCTTGTTTTCACGATGCACTGCGGTTCTTGAGAATGAATTATAAGGAATTGTTGGAATTAGCCCAGTATAAAATGTCGGAAGAACAGGCTAAGTTAGCAGCAGAAATTATTTTTGTTCTTACTCCTAATAAAGGAAGAAACAGAAGGGAGTGTTATGGTAAAGTCGCTCTGGATGCTATTCGTGCTACTCCCTATGCTCCTTTTATGAGATTGTGCATCAGACTGGGACAGATTCGTTATTTGGTGGAGAATGATTGTGAATCTGAGTTGCATTGGCTTGATGACGAATATCCTTTTTTATTGAGATCGTTGACTTTTGAGACTGACGACAAACGTTTAATGTTGCCAGAAGAATTAGTTGGTGAAATTTATAGATGTCTTGATGGACATTCACGTTTTTAAGATAACATAAAAAGATACTTTATGATCACAGTAGTACATCCAAAAGATAAAACGACGGCCGTTTTAAAAGGTTTATACGAAGGCATGGATTATCAATTGATAGATGAATCCATGACGAATCAAGAGGTACGTCATTTGTTGAACCATGCTAACGGATTTCAAGCAATGATGTTGCTTGGCCATGGTTCTGATAAGGGATTATTTTCACGCACAGATGATAATAAGGAGAGCTTTGACCGTATATTGGTAGGGAGGCAACATCGGTATTATCTGTATAAACAGCATCGATTAATTGGAATATGGTGCCATGCAAATCTATTTGCTATGGAACATCATTTGAGTGGGTTGTTTTCCGGCATGTTTATATCAGAGATGTCTGAGGCTTATGAGTATGGGGTGGAGACCTCTCAAGAGGAATTGGATCAAGAATTACGTAAATTTGTGGTCCGACTACGAAGTTTGATAGATGAAGGCATTCATTATTCTGAAATTCCAGAGAGGCTTAAAGCCATGGATGATGTGCATTCTCCGTTGACGAATTTTAATTACGCTTCTGTCTATTATATCAATTTTAAGCTTTATGACTTATAATAAGATATTTTTGTTTAAATGAGAAATACGAGACCCGATAGGATCTCGTATTTCTCTATTTTCCAAGCCCTGCTTGGGAAATAGAAAACTTCAACATGGTTCGATTGGGGTAATGCTGTTTGAGTGTCGCATGGGTGTGTTGAAGTTGAATTGCTGGAACGAGCCTTGTTAAGGATGTTCCCAAGAAAGGAACTCATTTTACCAACTCACCCTTGTCATTGATAATGACACCTTCTGGTTGGCAGAGATATAGATTTTTACTGATGGCTTCAATCTGGGTGTAAATCGGATTCGTTATTCGTCGTCCGTTTCTATCCAGTAAACCGTAATATTCATCACATCTACCAGTCCGTACCAGGTATCTTTGACAGTTGGCTATACCATAAATGGTTTTATCTGGTTCGCTTTCATCTGTGGTTGGTATATCATTGTGCAGTTCATCGGTTTCATAAATCATATTTGAGACTTCGTCAATGACAAAGTCGACAAGTACATTGCCTTCAAAATCATAGCGTCTGGCTATATGGTCTTCACCTCTTACCTCAATCGTCTTGTCTGATTCTGAAATCCAGATTCCTGTATTATTTACGGGAAACATCAAGGTTAGATTTTCAGAATAGAGTCCTTGACAATCTCCTTTCTCTACTTTCCAAAAGCCGTTGTCAAGAAATAACCAATCAAAAATTGGGTCGAGAGCCCAGTTCCCTTTCCGGTCTATGAGTCCTACTTTACCGGTCACAGGGTCTTTGATAGGACAGTATCCGTTTTTAAACACGTAAGAAGGAGAGTTGAAATGTACTTGAAAATCTTTGTCTATGATAACGTTTCCAGCATGGTCTATAAACAGCAGTTTCTTGTCCTTCTCTACAGCGGCCAATCCTTCAGAAAAGATCCACGCTTTTGAATATTGTGAAGGAATCTGTATTTCCCCTGTGAATCGGTTTATATAGCCGCGTTTCCCGTCTTTTGAAAAGACTGCTAACGAATCTTTGTCTTCAGATGTCACGACCCATCCAAACCGGAAACCAATACCTTGTTCTTGCTTTTATCATATAGTCTGCCAGTCTCAGAATTGTACATGCTTTGGAAAACAATGTAATTGCTGATGTAGGTGTTTTCATAAACTCCTTCATTCGTATAGGGCCTTATCCACTTGGGGTATACGATTTCGTTGACGAAGGCATAAAAAATGCAGCATGTAAATAAACAAACTAAGCTGGTAACACAGCTTATAAAGATTCTCCAGATGCATTTTGTATAACTGCTTTCATCCTTATAACCGAAGAATTTAGCGATAGATTGGAATACCTGGCAAATACTTCTTCCAATGACGGTGAAGAATAGTTTTAAAGAAATGTGCTTTTTCATCATTTTATAATTATTTTAGTTGTTATGAATTCTAATATTCTTGGAAAGCCTTTTTCAATGTTTCAGAAGAGGTCACACTGTCAGCTCGGCATTTATATCCATTGAACATTCACCTGATTGAGTGTTTCTGTGTGCCAGTCTGATTGTGTTTAAGACTTCATCGATCCAAGTGCTCTTACAATGATATAGAGTGTTTCGCCCGCTTTTTTCTACCATGGACATGAAAAAAATTGCATTGATGAGGAAACGCTTGGATTATCCGGCAATCGTATTGGAAAAAAGCGACTGAATGGTACCGTAAAGCGGCAGAGAAAGGAAATACAACTGCGATGAAAAAACTTTCCTTTAATTATAAAAGAGGATTAGGCATCCCTAAAGATCTGAAGAAAGCGGAATATTGGCGGAAGAAGTCGGAAGAGTCAAAATAATCATCATTCATTCCAAGTTTACAAGTTGCCAATGAGGGAAACTTACCTTGTTTATTGGCACACTGTTCCGGCCCTTCCGCCATTTTTAGGCATGTAAATGCCTGGTATGCTTAAAGAAAGTCCTTAATGACAGACCATTCCTTCAGCTTTTCTTCTGCAGACACCGTTGTATTTAAGTTTGACGTAGAATGAAGAGCTATGACCTTATATCTATTATTCAGATCAGAAAAGAATCTATTAAAGAGGCTGTAAGTACCTTTAGATGATTTCCCTTTACCATTCAGCACAATCACTTTTATAGTAGGGTATGTCTTTAGAAACTTATACAGATCATTTGGAACATAATTCCCCATAAGACCATTGTCTGTGCTGCCTTTTCTGATTCCACTTTTGAGGCAATCCCATAATGCAATATGATGCTTTTCAAGTAGCTCCTCGTGCGACAATGTGGCATCATCTGGAAAGATTGAATGCATGATTTTCCAAAAAATGTTTCGTGACTCATTACGATAATAGGCCAGCTCCTGGATAGAAATGTCGCTTGGCATGGTTCCCAGAATGAGTATCTTGGGAGCTTCTCCAACCATTGGTGGAAGTCCATTCTTCAGGTGTTCATTTCTGTCCTCATTGCTTGAACCTGTCTTTTTATGAGCGGCGGTCAATGACTGGCCTGCTGATTCCGGTGGCAAGGGGATGGATGGAATAGGGGTGTCCAGTGCCTTGTAAAGATCATTGATAGCTTGATTCTCTGCTCCCGAAAGTGTAGAGGATAGCTGCAATTGTGTGGCTTTATACTCTGAATAAAGCTGTTTGAATTGCTCTTTCCCCATTTCATTCAAAATTTGAATGGACGATCTATTGTTGTCATTTTCTTCTAACAACATAAGAAGGTTTACGACCTTGTCTAATGCTGAATATCGTGTATTAGCAATCGATTTTAAGCCATATTCTTGTTTTATTTGCTGAATCAAGATTTGTAGTGTCATCCGTTTCTAATTTAAAGATTAAAATAAAGTTATAGTACGACTCCCAAACTCTGGAGCCAAAGGTAAAAACTATTGACTTCTGCAGTTTCACCCACTAAGTCAATATAGTTGAAAGCATAGGTCATGTCAATGTCTATGCCATAAAATGCCATTAATTGTGCTGTTAGTTCTTGAGGGGTTATCATCTTTCCATCCTTTTTATGAGTTTCTTTGCAATGCTTGTTGGTAGATATTCTTAATCCTTTCTCTTAAATGCGAGGGGCGGATAACGGTGAGTGAAGAACTTCTGGATAGAAGTGCCATGACAAAATCGTTGGTGATGCGCAAGGTTACTTGAATCCGAAATTCCTTTTCATTGTCGGCCAAAATGATTTGCGAGTGATGCAGTGGCAATCGTTTAATAAATTTACCATCAAGCGGACTGTATGAAATCTCTATCTCCTCTATGGGAATGTCTTCTTGGTTCCAAATGCCGAAACTGTATTTGAACAAATCTTTTATCTGAATATCCATAGACCTTTTAAAATGTTCCTGTCTGAGAATTTCTAACTGGCTGATGGCATCTACTGCGAATGTCTTAAGCGTTTCGTCCTCATAATCTATGGCCAGAAGATACCAGCGATGCTGGTCTTCTTTCAAATAATGTGGTTTGACTTTTTTCTTACGCATATATCCGTCAGAACGAATGTATTCGTACGTAAAGCTGAGCGGGTGTTTACTTTTGATGGCTTTGATGATTTCGCCCAAATAAGCATGGTTGGCCGGCCTGTGATGTTCGGCTAAAACGAACGAATGTAGATTGGGCTCATCTCCTAAAGCTGTCAGCAATTCGAAATTCAGCAAAAGTTCATCGTAAGAGTTCTTTTGCCATTCGTCTGCTTCTTGAATATAATATCCGTTGTGGGCAAAATCATACCCAATTGTAATCCCGAAAAGTTCTCCAATGGCGGCAAAGTCACGTTCCAATGTCCGTTTGCTGACTCCCGAAGAATCTCGCTCTTCCATCCGTCGATCAACATAATCAATCAGCTCTTCTTTTGAAACGAACTTTTGACATCCTGATAGCTTGTTTAAGATTACCAATTGCCTTTTTATAATTTCAAGTTGTTTACTCATAAGGTGTTAAGTATTTGTTTGCGAAGATAAAGGGTAACAGCGACAAAACATGTCGTTCCTGGAAAAATGTTTTAATAGGGCGAATTTCCCTATTGAATACCATTGTGCAGAACGATTACCGCACCTCCATGACCAGCCAGTGTGATTCTTTTCAAGTCTTCAGCATTTTTTACTGTTTTAAAAGGAATGGATGCCTTACGCTTCAACATGCCCTTGCGATGTCCTTCCATGGAAAGAAGAACCTTGTCGGAGTCCAAATCATCCAAGTAAGCTTCCACGTTTACCGGATGTCGCATAAATGGGGTTAAATCCAATTCAATGACCTTTTCTTCGGCTTCTCCATTCAATACACCCACATACCAATCCGCTCCCTTGCGTTTCGCGATAACCGCTAACTTGGCGATTTCACTCTGCGGAAGAACACAGACTTCGTCCCAAACGGTAGGAACATCCCGTATAAACTCCGCTGCTGTGTTGACATGATTATCGTGCAACAATAGTTCGGGATCTTCGGCAATGGTCTGCAAAGGGGAATCAAAGCAGACCAAGGTAGCCAGCTGGTGAGCAAAAGTCGTTTCACCGGGGACGGTAAAAGTCAGCGGAGTATAATCGCCATGCCCCACCATCAGTCTGGTGAAGGGCAATGCGGCATTATGATACGAGGGGATATATCCCTCACGCATCTTATTGAGTTCGATGCCCCTGATTCCCTCACGTGTCAGTTCATTCGGGTACGTATATGCTTCGCCTGAAGGAGCTTGGCAGCCATGGAAATTGACTATGAGCTGGCGTTTGGCACATTCTTGCAGCAATTTGATTTCAAAATCAATGAGGGGCTTTGCCTCACTGTCCATAAAGTCGACTTTTACTCCGGCGGCACCTATGGAAGCGATTGAGTCAAGGAAATTTCTCATGTTTTCATAATGGTTCGCTGTTGCACATAAAGGCTTTGAATGCTGCCAGAACAATAGTCGTACGCCCTTGTCTTTTGCGTAAGAGACCAGGTTCTCGGCTTCCTTCCAGCAGTTCTTCCAGTTCTTCCAACCGTCGTCGATCAAGGAATAGGTGAAATTCATTTCGGCAGCCGCATCAATTACTTGACGCTCCTCTTCCGGAGTGCCCGTTCCCTTGGCAAACCAGCGCCATGCACATTTACCCGGTACGATATAGGATGAATCGGCATATAAATCATCAGCCGGTCGTGGAGCCAGCCTTTTAATCACCGTTTGGTTTACCAGAGCATTCAAGTCATCACAAACAAAAAAGACTCTCCATGGAGACTTAAATAGGGCAGGAAGGTCAAATCCCTTGGTACCTTCCGTGAAATTGACTTTCAGCGTGTTCTCTGGAGCTATTTCTAAGCGCATCCCGCTATACTCTTCCAGTGCCGCTTCAGAAATAAAGCCATAATGACCAGATGGGAGTTGGAATACGATGGGAGTCCCCTGAACAGAAGAAGTCGACCGGGTCAATTCGGAGAGAGAAGCCTGTTCCCACGTCCCGGCATACGATTTGAGCTTCCATTCGTTTTTGCGTTCGAAATACCAGATTGTGGTTTCAGCGGGCAGAGTCCAGGCGGACCTCTCTTTATTCAGATGTGTGCCTGTCTTTTCTATACTTTCATAGCGAAAAGCCAAGGCATTGTCAAAAACACGCACTCTTACCTGTATTTGATTTTTCCCCTTCGTCAGTAGATATTCGTTGTATTCCGCTTGTTGTTCAACCCGTTGAATCTCTATGGATTGTTCGGAATCAAAAAGAAGTTGCTGGGTTGTTAAAGACAACCCTAATTGTACCTTGGCTATGTCGCTGTTGTCTTTTGTAAGGGTAAACAAACAATTATCATCACTCGGGTGAATCGTAACCTCCATACCTTTGGAAGGTGAAGATAGGGTATCTCCCTTTGTCCCTGATAGCCAAAGTGCACAAAATACGATTCCTAACCATAAAGACCATTTTTTCATCCCCTGTCAATTTTTAAGTTGTAAAAACGAATTCATAAAAACATCCTTGTAAGCAACGGTGTCTTGGCTTTAAGAAGGTCGGTCGTTTTTATCGTTAATGGCGGTAGCCTGTTTCCCTTTTGTTTTCCATATACAGTAGATTCACATCGATAAGAGAATTCTTTTTCCTATCAGATAATTACAGGCCTCCTTTGTAAACGTCGCTATATATAGGTTGTGCTAATATCGTTAAAATTTGCGGACTA
>JAHHTO010000010.1 GCA_020024595.1 Schaedlerella sp. | reverse complement strand
GTAAAGCACAGTCTGGTAGATTCCGCATATAATCAGCGTCGCCAGGAATGTACCGATGCACTTGCAGAATTGAAAACCATGGTCGATATTGAAACTCTCGGTGATCTGGATGAGGAAGCATTTGAGCAATACAAAGATGCCATCAAAGATCCGGTCCGTTTCAGACGTGCAAAGCATGCGGTTTTGGAAAATCAACGTACCATTCGTGCCGTTGCCGCTCTTCGTGCAGGTGATATCACGACTTTCGGTGAATTAATGAACCAGTCTCATATTTCTCTTCGGGATGATTATGAAGTCTCTTGTGAGGAAATTGATATCCTTGTAGATTTGGCATGGAAGATACCCGGCGTGATTGGTTCGCGAATTACAGGAGGCGGTTTCGGTGGCTGTACTGTCAGCATTGTAAAAAATGAGGCGGTAGATACCTTTACTTCTACAATCGGAAAGGCCTATGCAGAAAAAGTAGGACATGAAGCAGAATTCTATATTGTAGACATCGGTAACGGCGCCGGAAAACTATCATCCGAACTGTAGGAAATTTGAGCATCAATCCGTTATAAATCCTGGAGGAATAGACAACATGAATTTATATAAAAATATTAAGAAACTAGTAGAATACGGAATCCAGACCGGACTGACTCCGGAATGCGAACGTATCTATACAACCAATCTTCTTCTGGATCTATTCCATGAAGATTCTTACACCGATACCACAATCGATACAAACGAAATCATTCTGGAAGACGTCCTGAAGGCCCTTCTGGATGAAGCCTGTAAACGTGGAATCATCGAAGACAGTATTGTATACCGAGATTTGTTTGACACCAAAATGATGAACTGCCTAATGCCTCGTCCGGCACAGGTGCAGAAAGCATTTTGGGAGCAATATGCTGCTTCTCCGGAAGATGCAACTGCATATTACTATCAGTTTAGTCAAAACAGTGATTACATTCGCCGATACCGTGTCAAAAAGGATATGAAATGGACTGTGGACACCGACTACGGCACGCTGGATATTACCATCAATCTTTCCAAACCGGAAAAGGATCCAAAGGCAATTGCTGCTGCAAGAAATGCTGCTGCCTCCACCTATCCGAAATGTCAGCTCTGTATGGAAAATGAAGGATATGCCGGACGTGCTGATCATCCAGCTCGGGAAAATCATCGTATCATCCCGATTACAATCAATGATAGTGAATGGGGCTTTCAATACTCCCCATATGTATACTACAATGAACACTGCATCGTATTTAATGGTGAACACACACCCATGAAGATTGAGCACAATACTT
The DNA here is from genome assembly GCA_020024595.1 of Schaedlerella sp. Lineage (GTDB taxonomy): Bacteria > Bacillota > Clostridia > Lachnospirales > Lachnospiraceae > Schaedlerella. The sequence goes on along the minus strand of JAHHTO010000010.1, from coordinate 30,095 downwards.
TTGTCAAGCTGTTTGATTTTGTCAAACAGTTCCCTCACTATTTTCTCGGTTCCAACGCAGATTTGCCGATTGTAGGTGGTTCTATTCTAAGCCACGACCATTTTCAGGGTGGACATTACACCTTCGCCATGGCAAAAGCTCCAATGATTGAGCATTTTCACATTGCAGGCTATGAAGATGTCACTGCCGGAATTGTAAAATGGCCATTATCCGTAATTCGTCTGCAGTGTCCGGATGAAAAGCGTATCATTGAACTTGCAGACCATATTTTAAAGACTTGGAAGGAGTATACAGACGAAGATGCATTTATCTTTGCAGAAACAAACGGCGTACCTCACAACACCATTACGCCGATTGCACGTAAACGCAATGACTTATATGAGCTGGATTTGACACTTCGCAACAATATTACAACGGAGGAACATCCTCTCGGTGTCTATCATCCACACGCTCATCTTCACCACATCAAAAAGGAAAATATTGGTTTGATTGAAGTTATGGGGCTTGCAGTACTTCCAGCTCGTCTGAAAGGAGAACTTGAACTTCTCAAAGAATATATCCTCACAGGTAAGGAAATCCGTTCCAACGAAGCAATTGAAAAACATGCAGACTGGGTGGAAGAATTCCTTCCAAAATACAAAGAAATCACTGCTGACAACATAGAAGAAATTTTACAGCAGGAAGTAGGAAAGGTATTCTGTGAAGTACTGGAAGATGCAGGTGTATACAAGTATACAGAAGAAGGTCTGGCTGCGTTCCGTCGCTTCCTCTCCGTATTATAAGGATTATTATTAAATCACATAATGTACAAAAAGCAGGAGATTCGATTAAAAATTCTCCTGCTTTTGATTTACCAATTCATCCTCTTATTTTCTTTTTTTCGTCTGCTTTTTCTTCACACTATAGCCAAAAGTTCCAAGCTTTTCCCCCATCCCCAAATATTCACCATGAGAATAGGCAAGCAACCCTGTTTCATTCAACTCGAACTTATTTTTTTCGTTCATATAAGCTTCATCCGCATGCACTGCTGTTACTTCTGCAAGAAACATATGATGACTTCCCAGTTCTTTTACCTCTGTCACCTTACATTCAATATTCACCGGAGACTCTGCAATCAGTGGTGCATATTCCAAAGTGGATGCCTTTTCCTGGTGGAGATTCATTTCTTTCCACTTATCCACATCTCGTCCGCTTTTTACTCCGCAATAATCTGTAGCCCTTACCAACTTTTCCGTTGTTAGATTAATCACAAATTCCCTCGTATCCCGAATCATCTGGTAAGAATACCGTTCTGGTCTGACAGATATATATACCATCGCAGGATTCGTACAGATTGTTCCAGTCCATGCAATCGTCAGTATATTCGTGTTTCCCTCTTTATCCCCTGCACTGACCATGACTGCAGGAAGAGGATAGAGCATATTGCCCGGTTTCCAGATTTGTTTTCCCATCTTTACCACCTTCTTTTGATTATTTTACTGCTGCATTGCTTCTACCAGCGCAGGTACAAGCTGTTTTTTTCTCGAGACCACACCTTTCAAATGTAGTTCCTCCATCTCCTGTCGCAAGTCAAATGCATTGATCAGCTTCTCTCTTGCTTCCGAACCTGCGCAAATCAGCTCGGAAGATTCTGTCAGAATATTTGTCATCATAAAGAACAACATATTCAGTCCATGCGCTTTCCGTGCTTTCTCCAGATAAGGCAGCAGTTTCTTCTTGATTTCCTGCAACTCTTCTGCACTCATAGAATTCACCTGACCGATACCAAACACCGTATCATTTACTGTAAACTGTTTGAAATCAAGGAAGCAGATTTCCTCTGCACTCTTTCCTTTCAAATTACTTCCTGCACGGAACATCGCCTGTGCCAGCATCTCGATATTCACCTCGGCAATTTCCGCAAGCCGCCTTGCAGAATCCTCGTCCAGCGGCGTACAGGTCGGCGAACGGAACATTAAAGTATCCGAAATAATGGCGGAGCACAAAAGTCCCGCAATTGTCTTCGGAACCTTCACTCCATTTTCCTGATACATCTGATATACGATTGTCGCTGTACATCCCACCGGCTGATTTCGGAAATACACCGGCCCCATTGTCTCAATACTGCTCAGACGATGATGATCAATAATCTCCAAAACGTCTGCCTGTTCAATGCCATCAACAGCCTGATTCTTTTCATTATGGTCTACCAGTATCACCTGTTTCTTACGACAATTCAACAATCTTCTCCGGGAAATAAATCCCAGAAATTTGCCCTTATTGTCAAGCACCGGAAAATCACGATAACGAACCTTCATCATCACATCTTTGACATCATCCACATAATCTCGCATCTTAAAAACAATCAATTTCTCCTTTTTCGTCATAAAATGCCGAACCGGAATACTCTGGTTGATCAAACGTGCAACCGTAAATGAATCATGGGGTGTTGTAATAATGACAATCTGTTTCCTGCGTGCCTGTTCCTGAATCTGCTCCGGAACTTCTGTTCCACTGCAGATTACCATACACCCTACATTCAGATCGATTGCAAGTTGCTGCACTTCTGTCCGGTTACTGATAATGACAAGGTCATTTTCTTCCACAAAATCCGCTACCTGTTTCCGGCTGGAAGACATAATCCCGACCTTTCCTTTCAGAAGGTAACTATGTTCATTTCCAATCAGCACTTCTCCACCTACTGTACTTGCAATATTACGGTACTGGGTTCTCGCCATAGAAAGAATTCCACTGTCATACACATCCATATAGGAGGTTGCGATATCCCCGATGGTAATCATTCCCTCCAATTTACCATTACGAGTAACCGGAAGCGTCTTGATACTCTCTTCTTTCATCTTCGCCCAGGCAGTCTTGATAGAAACAGATCCTTTGATGCCTTCCAGTTCTCTCAAAGCCACATCCTTCACCTGGACTCGCAGATCTGTCAAAAGTGCCGGTGCCTTTACATCAAAATAGTCCAGCACATACTGCGTCTCCTCGTTCAAATGGCCTGCCCGCCTTGCATTGTGCGCTTCTCCTGTAATCTTTGTACGCAGGTCTGCATAGGCAATCGCTGAACAAATGGAGTCCGTATCCGGATTCTTGTGTCCAACTACATATATTTTATTATTAATTACACCTTTTTCCATAACCTCTCCTTCAGAGTTGAGCAAATTTCCTGTCTATATTAGATTGCCATTTTTTTTAGGTTTCGTCAACCCACTTTTACAACAACACCGGATTTCAGTTGTATTTTTCCATCTACTTATGATATACTTTGATTATATGTATGCGTAATATACATGTAGCATCTGTGTCATGTATATTACACTGAAACAAACGAAAATGTGAGGTGCAAAGATGAGCGAAGAATTAAAAACTGAAGAAATGACAACTGAAACACCGGTTGAAAGCATGGCTGACTACGAGGACCATTTTGACGATGCCAATCCTTGGAACCGCGTCCTTGATTATATGGAGAAGAAAACAGTTCTTCCGGTAAAAGTAGAAGGTGTTGTAAACGGCGGTGTTATCGCAATGGTAGAAGGACTTCGCGGCTTCATTCCGGCTTCTAAGCTTTCCCTTTCCTATATCGAGGATTTGGAAACCTACCTGCTCAAAGAGATTGAAGTCAGAGTAATTGATGTTGATCAGGCAAATAACCGTCTGGTACTCTCCGCCCGCGAAATTCTCAAAGAAAAAGAGAAAAAAGCCCATGAAGAGATGATTGCAAATATTCAAATCGGCTCTGTCATGAATGGAATTGTGGAGACACTGCAGAACTACGGTGCATTTGTAAAATTGGAAAATGGACTGTCTGGTCTTGTACACGTTTCCCAGATTTCTAACAAGCGTGTCAAACTTCCATCTGATGTACTAAACACCGGAGATTCTGTTCAGGTCAAAGTGATTGGAATCAAAGATGGCAAGATCAGCCTCAGTATGAAGGCACTAGAAGAAGTGGAAGAAGAAGTCATTGAAAAAGTCGAGATTCCAAAAGCAGAGAATATTGGAACCAACCTTGGAGATTTATTCCGGAACATTAAGCTAGATTAATAAAAATCCTACCGGTTTTGGCCGGTAGGATTTTTATTCTTATTGCACAGACTCCATAAATCGCATGATAATTGTTGCACATTCTGCCCTGTTGGCATTTCCCTGTGGATTAATAAATCCATTATCACCCTTGATCAGTTTCTTTGCAATGCCCCACTGCATCGCTTCTTTTGCAAATCCACTTACATGATCCGCATCTGGGAACGAATTGATGTCTGCTTTTTGGGATGTATCCTTTTTACTGTATTGCGCATATCGATACAACATTGTCACCAATTCTTCTCTTGTGATATTGTTTCCCGGTTTAAATGTTCCAGTATCTGAATATCCAGTCGATACCTGCACCTCTTTTGAACTTGCCCACATGACTGCATTGGTATAAAACTCATCCTCACCAATATCCGGAAAACGATTTTCGTATGGAGCATATGGTTTTCCGGCATGACGATAAAGTATCGTTACGAGTTGTGCACGGGCCAGATTTTCTCCCGGACCAAACACAGAATTCGAAAGTCCGGTCATAATCTTATGATCTGCAACATAGGATACTGCTTTGTAATACCAGTCTCCGTAATTCACATCCTGAAAGTGTGTAGGAACAACAAGATTACCATTTTCCCCATCATTTTCAACCCGATAATTCATATCTACATTTCCTTCAATGCCATCTACTCTTCCTTTGGAAGTGTACTGCCACATTCCGTAGACACCTTCATAATCACAGGTAACATTATATTGTGCGATCCAACGTTCCCAATTTGAAAATACAGGATCAGTCAGATAATTATTCCACCAGTATAAGCTCGCATAAACACCTGTTTGATATCCTGCCTCCTGAATCTTCTTGCAGAATACGGAAGCCATGGCCGCAAAATCCGTATTCAGTGTAGAGTTATCTTCCATATCAAAATATACAGGATAAGACAACTGACGCCCATTTATAAGCCGGAGCACATGTTCTGCTTCACTGGCTGCCATCTCCTCTGTCTTTGCATAAGAATACAGATAGACTCCGTAAGGAATTCCGAGACGCTCGCACTCTGTTACATTTCTTTCCCAATATTTGTCATCCTGAGATTTGTCATCGGAACCATATCCACAACGCAAGATCGCATAATCAATACCGGAGGCTTTTACCTTCTCCCAGTCAATCTTTTTGTTATGTTCACTTACATCAATTCCATGTAATGTACCATACACAGTATCCGCCGGCATGATCCCTTCATTGGGTTCTTCCTGCTCGATCATAACACCGTTTTCATAACGCCAACTGTTCTCTGCATGAGGGGCTTCCTCATAGACGTCCGCGTCCGAATTCACTTCCTCCTGAGTCGCTGTCACTGCATCTTCTGACACTTCTTCCGCATATACAGGCATGATACTTCCTACAGTCATAGAAGCAGTAAGAAGTGATGCCAACATCAATTTTTTCCAATGTTTCATAATGAAATCCAGAACCTCCTTAGTAATTCCCCATAAATCTTTTTATCATTGTTGCACATACAGCTCTTTCTGCTGTATTTTGTGGAGATAACGTACCATCTCCATACCCCCGGATGATCTGCTTACCGACTGCCCACTGCATCGCCTCTTCAGCAAATAGATTCACCGCATTTGCATCTGGAAATGTATGAATATTCCCAGATGTCGGCACTGCATAGCCATTATTAGAAGCATACCGATACAACAAAGCCGCCAGCTGTTCTCTTGTAACCGGATCTACCGGGCCAAACAGGCCACTATCTTCATATCCTTTTACTATTCCATTTGCTGCTGCCCACTCAACCGCCTGTGTGTAGAACTGACCTTCCGGAACATCCGAAAAATATCCCTGATAGGGTGTTTCCGGATTCCCCGCATATCGATAGAGAATCACAGCGATCTGTCCACGACAAATCAATTCTGATGGGCCAAACACCGTATCCTGAAGCCCCGTCATCAAGCCATATTGATACAGATAAGATAGATTGTCATAAAACCAGTCCGTTGTATTTACATCCTCATAAGGGAGCTGTATCTGAACACTTTCTTCTGGAATCGCTGCTTCTAAGCTGCGCCGCATATTCAGCAGTCCAAATGCTGTATCTCTGTCCATACCGGGTATCCCCAAATCAGTTGCGTTCTTTTGAAGAATATCACGAATCGCTTCTGTCGTCAATGTTGGATCTACCGAACACATCATGGCCACTGCCGCAGTAACCGAGGGAGCCGCCATAGAAGTACCACTCAACATCGAATACTTTCCCTCTTTTACTGTACTAAAAATATTCGCCCCGGGAGCAGCCAGATCTTTTCTGCTCCCATAGTTTGATGTTCCTAGCCTGTGGTTATTATGATCTACCGCAGACACACTAATTGTATTGTCATAATCAGACGGAACAACAACAGTTTGTCCTTGATCATCCTCTCCATAATTTCCAGCAGCACAAACAAGAATAATCCCGCTTTCCTTTAAACGCTCACATTCTTCATACAACACACTATCATCAATCCCGGGATGCAACTTTAAACCAAGGCTTAAATTGATCACTTTTGCACCGCACGCCCTTGCATGTTCCATCCCCTGAATCAAATAGGCTAACGAGGTTTTATTTTCCTTATTAAACACATCCACCACCATCAGGTCAATGACTGAATTGTCATACGCACTTCCTGCACCTGCAATTCCCTGCCCATTATTCGATTCAGCTGCAATAATGCCACTGACATGTGTTCCATGACTTTTAGCATAATTGGATGGCGCTCCATTAACATACCCATCCCCCAGTAGCGGCCCCATTTGTCCCGATTCACTTAGAACCTCACCACTTAATGACAGATTCAATATATTGATCAAATCCGGATGTGACACATCTGCCCCGGTATCCAATACTGCTACACGCACTTTCTCATGGGGAACAAGAGACAACATTTTCCATGCCTGCACCGCTGCCTCCTGCTGCAAATAAGATTGCTTTGTATAATCCGAATCATTTACCTCCGGTGTGGCAAACAACTCCAACTCATAATTGGGAGATGCTGCAATTACTTGCGTTTCCGTTTTATATTGTTCCGCCATTTCTTCTGCAGAAGAATCCTCTGCCGTAACCACAGCCACTGTCACATCTTCTGTTCTTGCGATTTCGTTCAGTGTCCCATCTTCCTGTTCCTTTGCAAAACTCCTTACTGACTCCGCATAATCTGGGTGATATAGAACAACGATCTCACTAACAGATTCATCCTCCGCCTGAACAAACATGGTTCCGGCAGACAGCATCCCCACAACCATACCCAGAATTACACTTCGCACCATTCTCTTTTTTTCCATATCATACCTTCCATAAAGTTCTCTTCTGCAGAGCAGGAAAACCCCGCTGACAGCAGGGTCCTCTCACTTTTGTTTATAAGTTATAATACTTCATAAATCTTGTCACCATAGTCGCACAGTGTACACGGCTTGCTGTTCCCTGTGGATTCAGGTTACCCTGATCACCCTTGATCACCCCAATCGCTACTGCCCATTGCATAGCATCTCTTGCAAACTCCTGTATATTTCCTGCATCCGGAAAACTTCCATAATCCACTCTCTGGCTGGTGTCTAACCCCTTCTTCTGTGCATACCGGAATAAGATCGTAGCCATCTGTTCTCTTGTAATATCATCCCCGCCTCCAAATCTTCCATCTGAAGTGTACCCTGTTATGATATCGTTTTTATGCGCCCAGATTGCAGCTGATGTATAAAAGGTTCCCTGTGGCACATCCGGAAATACAGCTTCATACCCTACCTCCGGCGAACCGGAAAGCCTGTGTGTAATCGTCGCAAACTGTGCGCGTACCAGATTCTCATTCACTCCGAACATTCGAGAATTCAATCCGGTCATAATCCCACGATTATACATATAGTCTACATACTCATAATACCAGCCGCCTTTTGAAACATCGCGAAACGCCGCTACTCCAGAAAGCGTTATGCCCTGATTGACAATCGCCAGAGAACCGGACGGGATAAACCCCTGCATCATATCAAAATTATAAATTCCCGTTGTTCCATCCGTGTTCATCAATGCATCGCTCTGTATTCTGTAGTATTCCCCTTCTGGTTCCGTATTCAGAATGATATAGGACGATGCCGACTGGCTTCCACTCTTGTATACAACCGAAGCACCGGAATTACTTGCTGACCGTATTTCATAGACATTATGAGAAGTCGGAAGTACATCTTTTATCCCAATGGTATATACGAACTGATCTTCTGCACCCATTTTTTCATCTAGATTCCATGCAATAGATGCTGCCTTTTCCCCCCAGTACGGATCAGACGCATACTTTACATTGATTCCACTTCCTTTATTGCCGAGAAACCCTCCGAAGTAACGCCAATCATTGGGATTCAGATACCCTTTTGACATATATGTTTTTGCAAAATTCATAATACAGTGATTGGCATCCACATATGTATCCGCACTCAATCCCGGAGAAGTATCCACCGCATTTAGCCCGAACAGATTATTCTTCTGCTGCGCAAGACTGCTTATTCCCCACGCACTTTCATTTGCTGCTACACTCAACATCAGCAATGCATTGACACCATACGTATCCTGATTGCTAATCATGCTGCTTCCGGTTCCCCGAAGCTTGGAATTTGCATTCCCATTTCCCATGCTTTCCAGAGAACTGTTAATGCTGTTGTCAAGTTCTCCTCCCAGATATTGTGAAATGCTGCGCATTGGAAGATACTGAAAATAATTAAAATATGGAGAAGATGCATTTACTGCGTGATTTCGGTTCTCACTTTTGTAATCTTCCAGCATTGCGCTATAATCTGTATAAAAATAATGTCCATCATAACTGTAATATTGCGTTCCTTCTGAAAGATAAGAAGGTGCTTTTCCCACTTTCAGGCTTCCGGCATATCCAGTTCTTTCCATGTTATAGGTAATGTTATGGAGAAGCCATCCTCCAGAAACGATATAATGACTCAGGCTGTTTGCCGAAGTTCGATTAATAACCTGAACTTCTCCCGCTGCCACATATCCAACCACACCAGACAACATAAATTTCACTTGTCCGTTTTCCTCCCCCAGATATGCTGCATCTGCGCCATAGCCACCATTTGTATAACCTACAGTCCCCGTATAGGCCTCCGTATACTCGGTTGTTGCTGTAAAACCTTTTGTATTAAAATTCACAACCTTGTCCAGATCATTTGCATACGTCGCAATGGAGTCAGATTCGTCCACAATTCCTACTTCCGATTCCATGTCATAAATATTTCCGAATTCATCCATACCTGTATATGGGCGATTTTCAAATTCTTCTGCATGAACGTCTGACGAAAAAACAAGTCCTGTTGTCAAACAAAATGCAAATCCTACAAGTACTGCCTTTATTCCCTTCATTAATCAGCAACTCCTCTCTTATGTATCCCCAAACACTTCTTTTATCCTTGTTGTGGATTGACAATTAAATCCCCTGTACTAAAATAACTTCCATATATTTGATCTTTATCTTCTGCAGAATTTCTGCATACATTTCTTTACAGTACCATATGTTTTCCCTGACACATGCCTCTTAAGAAATCTCTTTCCTCTGTATTTCAGAAATATTTTTATAAACCCTTTTAATTCTAAAGTATCTTTTAATATTGCTGTCATCTGATCCGGATAACCGATCATTTCTTTTTGAACAAATACTTTGTTGTACTCCCTGAGGTAATAATGCAGGTTGGTGTATTCAATTGCCGCAAATTTATCATTCATCCCAATTGCAGGATAAAATCCTGCCTCTTGTACCACAAAGGGATAAATTCTTTCTATCGCATGCAGCAATGTTCCGTCAACTCCATTTGGCTCCTCCGGAAAATCCTTATAATTCCAGTCCATATCAAACAACGGTTTCATCGCTTTAGGTCGAAACCAGAACATCGTTCCATAGGGAGCAACTGCAGGTGATTCTTTGCTAATCGGGACTGTCAGCCCTATTTGATCCGCCAAATCTTTTGTGACCTCATAATTCGGTCCCCATTCATTTCCAATCGTTGTAAAATACATCCCATGATTCGGTTCCGGTGGTGACAACATTCCCATTCGAGGATTTTCCTCAAACGTATTGATAATATTTGCAACAAACGCGGCACTGGATAATGTATTTTCAAAGCATTTATATGCAAAAGATGCGCCAATCGTGCCCGGAGTAATCTGTGTCGTTTTCTTGTCATGTGCGAAACAGACAATATCATATTGCATGATCACGTCTTTCACACCGACAAGAAGGCTGCTGACATCTCTCCCTCGATTTTCGATCAGCCTCACTTCCAGTTTGTTACACGGCAGTTTCGCAAAAGTCTTCTCGATTTTCACCTTCTTCTCTTCCTGATCGGTTGTCAGATAAATATCTGCCTCTTTCGGCATGGAAGAGACATATCGATAGGATTCTTCCAATAAGTCTGGAAAATAGAGATGCATCACCAATGCAATTTTATTGTTTTTTACCTGCTGGTCAAGAAGTTCTCTGTCATAATGCTCCTTTGGTACAACATAAGTCAAATTCATGTTTTTCACAATATCGTACTGAGGATAGTTCCGAAGAATCGTCTCCCAGATAAAATCTACATCATAGGATGTTTTATTCTTCAAGAATTCATATAACTCTGTCGTCTGCTCTCCAGTCGTATTCCGAAGATAATCTGATTCCATATGGAAGAAACTCCGTTTTTTGAAAATCGGGCATCGTCTTTCTTCGATTAATCTCTTCGGACACATCAACAATGGATACCCACTATAATCCCTCAGATCCTCGCACTCAACAGAGACAGCCCATTTGTATCCCTTGTCCGCAAACTGTTTGGTAAAAACAGATTCGTGCTTCCCGATTGCCTGTGCATAGTCTTCAATCATCGGCATCTGTTCCCAGTAACTCTGAAAATCCCTGCTTGACACAAGACTCCTTCTGCAGGCAATCCAATGAGACTGAATATGATCCGGCAGATAACCATACGGAGAATATCCAAAGGGATCTGTCTCAATTTTAAAATATTCTGTCATTCCCCAGAAATCCAGATCCATTTGATCCATTTGATCAAAAGTCTCTTTGAACGGATATACCGGTCCCATAATGGTGTTGTTCAGTAGAATAACTTCATCGTATGTCTGAAGCTTCTCCCATCCATACTGCTCCATCGCCTCCTTGTATGCCCATACATCAAAGCCTTTATTCTCTCTGACAAGCACCTTTCCATATCGTTCCAGCACCGCCCTGCCTTCCGGTGACAACTGCCCGTTGCAAACCGTACAGATTTCAGTAGCATTTTTCTTCAAATCCTCTAACAAATACGGAACATAACGATCGACAATTCCACTCTTATCATAAAAGAAAAAAATTGCCAACCGCTTTACATTTCCACTGTCTATCAACATGTTCTATTCCTCAATTCATCTGGTTTCTATAGAATGCTTAGGTCTATAACTTATTATAACGCTCCCAGACTTTATCCACGGAATCATCCATAAGCATTTCCCCGTGATTGATTAAGATTGCACGATTGCAAATACTTTTCACCTGTTCCATGCTGTGAGACACGAACAACAATGTTGTTCCCTGTTCCAACATCTCATGAATTCTTCTCTGGCACTTTTCTTGAAACTGCCAGTCTCCTACAGACAAAATTTCGTCCACGATCAGAATATCCGGTGTATAAATCGTTGCTACCGCAAACCCCAGTCTTGCAAACATACCGGAAGAAAAATTTTTAATCGGTACATCCATAAAATCTCTCAGTTCGGAAAACTCAATAATCTTCTCCATATTGTCTTCCAACATCTCTCTTGGATATCCAAGAATTGCTCCATTTAAAAACACATTTTCTGCTGCGGTCAGTTCCGTATCAAAACCGGCTCCAAGTTCGATCATCGGAGCTACAGTTCCCTTAATCGCCACATTTCCCTTTGTCGGCTTCAAAACTCCCGCAATCGTCTTAAGCAGCGTACTCTTGCCTGATCCGTTTCTCCCGACGAGTCCGATTGCTTCCCCTCTTCCTACGTCAAACCGAATCTCTTTCAAAGCCCAGAACTCATCATAGGCAATCTGATTCTTTATTTTTTTGATCACAAACTCTTTGATACCATCCACACGTTCTCTATATAATCGGAACATAACCGAGACATCATTTACTTCAATGATCGGGTCATTCATGACTTTTTCCTCCTATACCTTCAAGATAAAGGTATCCTGCTGTTTATAAAACACGGCAATACCTATCACTAACACAATCAGGCAGGAAACCAGACACTTCACATGGAGCATCATCCCCGGAAGCGTACCATACATAATCAGTTCCCTTAATATCGTAATGATATTTGTAAGCGGATTCAGTCCGACAATCGTTTGTACCCATCCCGGTAGAATATCAACCGGATAGAAAATCGGTGTCAGATACATCCATGCGGTAAGCAACACTCCATACAAATGCATCAAATCACGAAAGGCAACAACCAGAGCTGACAACAGAAGTCCCATTCCAAGCGAAAAAAGAAATACATATAGAATCGGAATAAAAATCAATAAAACTGTCCAATTCAGCTTCGTTCCGGTAAGAACAATCACAATAAGAAGCGCAATAAATGACGTCAGCAGGTTTACAAAACAAGAGCAAACCTTTGACATCGGAAACAGATATTTCGGAACATACACTTTCCGTATCAAAGCCGCATTCCCAAGAATAGAACCCATTGCAACAGAACTTGCCTCGTTGTAAAAATTAAAAATAATCTGTCCGCACATCAAATATACCGGGAAATTCTCAATATTTCCACGAAACACATGAGAAAAGACAATCGACATAATGACCATCATACCAAGCGGATTCAAAACAGACCACAAAATTCCAAGTAACGATCTTCGGTACTTGATCTTGATATCCCTGCTTACCAGCTCTTTCAATAACTCTTTGTATGCAAAAAAGTTATGTATATAAGTTGACACAACTCTACCTCCACCAATCAATTATAAGGACTTGATTCCTTTCCATTTCTGGTCTTTCTCTGAAATGATCAGTTCCATTCCTTCCGGAATCGGCCATTCTACTCCGATATCCGGGTCATTCCATGCAAGTCCGCCCTCATCATTTGGATGATAAAAGTCTGTGCACTTATATGCAAATTCAGCAGAATCAGAAAGTACAAGAAAGCCATGTGCGAAGTTCTTCGGAATAAAAAACTGCTTCTTATTCTCTGCAGACAACAGCACTCCATACCACTTTCCATATGTCTCAGATCCCTCACGCAAATCCACAGCCACATCGAACACCTCACCGCTTACAACACGTACCAGTTTATCCTGCGGATAGTTGATCTGGAAATGAAGTCCACGTAAAACACCTTTTTTTGAGCAAGACTGATTGTCCTGTACAAATTCCATGTCAATTCCAGCTTCTTTATAGTCATTGTAATTATAAGTCTCCATAAAATATCCGCGTTCATCTCCGAAAACACTTGGTGTAATCACCTTAAGTCCCTCAATCTCACACGTTTCCACCTGAATTTTTCCCATAATTCCAACTTTCCTTTCCGAATTATAATCCTTCTGCTACCTCTACCAGATACTTACCATATTCTGTCTTCATCAATGGCTCTGCCAATTTCAACAACTGTTCTTTTGTAATAAACCCACGCTTATACGCAATCTCTTCGATACAAGATATATACAATCCCTGTCTTTTCTGAAATGCTGCCACAAAGTCAGCCGCATCAAGAAGGGCATCATGTGTCCCTGTATCCAGCCATGCAAAACCACGTCCCATTGTCTCTACACGCAAGTCTCCTCTTTCCAGATAAGCATTGTTGACACTCGTAATCTCGATTTCTCCTCTGGCGGACGGTTTTACATTTTTCGCAATCTCAATTACATCATTGTCATAGAAATAGAGTCCCGGAACCGCATAGTTAGACTTCGGATGTTCCGGTTTCTCTTCGATAGAAATTGCTTTTCCATTCTCATCAAATTCCACAACACCATAAGCTCTCGGGTCACGCACATAATATCCGAAAATCGTTGCACCTTTCTCTCTGGATGCTACTTCCTTTAACACTTTAGAGAAACTCTGTCCATAGAAAATATTGTCACCGAGAATCAACGCAACATTATCATCCCCGATAAATTCTTCTCCAATAATAAATGCATCCGCCAGACCACGCGGACTTTCCTGTACTGCGTATGACATACGAAGTCCCAAATCTTCTCCTGTGCCGAGCAATTCTTCAAATACCGGCAAATCTCTTGGTGTTGAAATAATCAGAATGTCCTGAATTCCAGCCAACATCAAAATCGACAACGGATAATAAATCATCGGCTTGTCATATACCGGCATAATCTGTTTTGAAACCGCCTTTGTCAGCGGATATAATCTTGTTCCCGAACCCCCTGCTAATATAATCCCTTTCATAAGATACCTCCTATATGAATTTTATATTGAATCTTATTCGATAAATTGTAACACATTTTTAACATTTATACAACAGCGCTTTAAGACTCCTTGACTTCCACTTCGTTGAACTCCTGATAGCCCTTTGCCCTCTTCCACTTTCGCATAATTGAGTTGTACAGTTTTTTCGGAAGATACCGTTTCATATAACACTTTGTTCGATATTTGATCACCTGCTTAAAGGATCCTCGCAATACGATGATTTGATTCAGCTTTAGAATCATCTGATCATAAAACGGTCCGATTCCATGATTGACAAGAACCTGGTTATATCCCCTTACATAATATCTGAGATTGTTATACTCAATTGCCGCAAACTTGTCAGTCATTCCCACAGACGGATAATAACCAGCCTCCTGTACGATGAATGGATAGATTCGTTCAATCGCATGTAATAATGTTCCGTCGATTTTATTTGGTTCCGGTGGAAAATCCTCATATTCCCAATCTTTTGCATAAAGCGGTCTCATTGCCTTCGGGCGGAACCAGAACATCGTTCCAAGGGGAGCAATCGGTGGCATATTCACACTTATTGGCACACTTAATCCCAATTCTTTCGCCAAACCTTTTGTCACGTTAAAATTCGGTCCCCATTCAAAACCGATGGTTGTAAAGAACGCACTGTGATTCGGTTCCGGTGGTGTCAGAAGTCCCAGTCTCGGATTCTTCACGAAGGTGTCAATCACATTTGCAACATAGGCTTTACTTGACAATGTATTTTCAAAACATTTATAGGCGAAAGAAGCTCCAACCGTTCCGGGCTTCACCTGTGCTGTCTTTTTATCATGTGCAAAGCAGACAATGTCATACTCCATGATCACATCTTTCACACCAACAAGAAGGCTGCTGACATCTCGCCCACGATTCTGAATCAATCTGACCTCCAGCTTATTACATGGAAGCTTTGCAAATACCTTCTCGATTGCCGCTTTTTTCTGCTCTGTATCCGTTGTCAGGTAGATATCTGCATTTTCCGGCATCATAGACACACGGCGGTAAGAATCCTCCAGCAAATCTTCAAAATAGAGATGCATCACAAGCGCCACTTTATTCTGCTTTGTCTGCTGCATAAGACGTTCCTTGTCATACTCACTGTTTGACAGAATATAGGTTAGATTCAGATTCTTTACAATATCATACTGATGATAATTGCGTAGAATCGTCTCCCAGATAAAATCCACATCATAATCCGTCTCATTTTTTACATAGTCAAAGAGTTCTGATGTCTGCTCTCCTGTCGTATTTTTAAGATAATCCGACTCCATATGAAAGAAACTGCGCTTCTTGAAAATCGGACATCGGTACTCCTCTAGCAACTTTTTCGGACACATCATCAGCGGATATCCACTGTAATCGCGTAGATCTTCACAATCTACTGACACTCCCCACTTGTATCCCATATCTGCAAACTTCTTAGTAAATATTGATTCATGCTTACCCACTGCCTGCATATAATCTTCAATCATTGGCATCTTATCCCAATATTCTTGGAATTCTCTGCTGGAGACCAGACTCCGACGGCACGCAATCCAATGAGACTGAATGTGATCCGGAAGATATCCATATGGAGAGTATCCAAATGGATCCCCCTTGATCTTAAAATACTCCGTCAGCCCCCAGAAATCCAGATCCTGCCTATCCATCTTTTCGAACGTCTCCTGAAACGGATATACAGGTCCCATAATTGTGTTATTTAACATAATCACTTCATCATATTCCTGCAGTTTTTCCCAGCCATACTGCTCCATCGCCGTCTTATATGCCCAGACATCGAACCCCTTATTCTCACGTACCAAAACCTGACCGTACTGCTCCAGAATTTTTTCACCGTCTTTTGTCAGCTTTCCATTGCAGACTGTAAAAATCTCAGTTACATTCTTCTTCAGGTCATCCAGAAAATATGGAACATATCGATCAACGATTCCTTTTTTATCATAAAAGAAAAAAAGTGCCAGACGTTTTGCATTTCCACTCTCTATTTTCATAATTGATTCTGCTCTCCTTTATTCTCCAACATCTTCATTTTGAACCGTGTAAGTATAGCACATTCTCTATTTTTTCACAATATTTTTTAGGTTTCTTATTGGTTTTGTAACCTTCCAGGAAAGCGAATTTTCCAATGCCTCTATATGCTTCTGCTGCATTTCTTTCACATCCAACAGTACACTGACATGTGCTTCTAATTCTTTAATTTTTTGTTCCAACTTCAAAAAATCTTCTTCCTGAAAATATTGATGTGTGGCATTTTTTTTATAAAATTCTTTCGGTGTGAACTGATATTTATTTTCCAGCAACGCTGTCATTTCAACACTTTGAAACAATTTTTCAAAAGCTTCCATTCCAAGTACCGGGTTTGCATCCGAATATCCAATACACTTCTCCAGAAGAAACGCCTGTTCGCACTGTAATTCCTCATGTGTACATGACTCAGGATTCTTAAAATATTCCTGGAAGGTCTCTACAAAAAGTTCGTCTGGAAAGTCTTCAAAAAAATGTCTGCGGATACTCATGTGTTCATTAAAAAAACGTCTGTCATTTTCCGGGTGATAAGAACTGTTCTGAACTTCTGCCCGTCGATATCCAATCAATGGTTCCTCCAGAAAACAAAATCCCGTTTTCTTAATCATACGAACAAAATAGTCAAAATCATGTGCCTGCATATACGCAAGATTAAAATCTCCGATTTCTCTCATAAGAGCGGTTCGCATCATCATCCCCGACTGAATCAATGAATTGCCAACAAAGAAAAAGAAACGTATCCAATCCTTCCGATTTTCATGCCGGCTGTTGTATAATTCATACAAATCTCTTTTTTCATCATTCACAACCTCGCCTTTTTCATTGATAATATCCAGCTTTGTAAAAAGAACCTGTTCGTCCTGATGTGCTTCCAAAAAGGCTACCTGTCTGTCCAATTTTTCAGGTCTCCACACATCATCACTGTCCAATCTTGCCAGATATTCTCCTCTTACCTTCGCAAATCCGTAATTTGTCGCATAGCAGATGTGCCGGTTCTGTTCCAGAAAATATGGGCGTATTCTCTCGTCCGCATAACTCTGAATGATTTCTTTTGAACGATCTGTCGAACCATCATCCACGACAATCAGCTCCCAGTTCTGATATGACTGATGAAGAACACTCTCAATCGCATCCCCGATATACCTTTCCTGATTATAGTTCACCATCACAATACTTACCAAAGGATTACTCATACCCTCGCCCCCTTCTCTCACATAATTTTGATATTTTATTTCAAAATGTAATCTGCCGCCCAAAACTGATTCTCCGCATCGAGTATAAGCTGCTTCACTTGTTTCTCCGGCATTCGATGTATCTCGTTCATAACCGTTCGGACATCAATCGTATGAAGCTCCCCTAGCTTCACATACACTGAATACCTAAGATCATCCATAATATTCTGCGTTTTTTCATCGTAAACAACAGGCAGCACTTTTTTTCCTTTCAGCCAGCCTAGAATGATACTGTGAAATCTGGTTCCAACCACAATCTGTGCTTCGTCAAATTGTCTGATGCATTCTTCAATATCATTTTCGTAATTGTATTGTTTCACAGAATCTCTGTATTGTTCCCCTATACGTGAAATCATCTCTCTCGCAGCCTCAGAATCGCCCTGTGGTCCGCAAAAGGAAATAAACTTTACTTCATATCCATTTTCAAGATACGCTTCTGCAAGAGTAATCATAAATCTTTTATAATCTTCAGAATATTGCTTTATCGCAAACTTTCCGTCTCTTCCATCCATCTGGATCACTGAAAAGAGTACCTGTTTTTTCTCTTGAATAGCTTTGTTTGAAACATGATGCATCTGACCATAATTGAAAACCACGTCCGCCGCCTGCTTTACATTTGGCAACTGCTCAAATAGGCGATATGACGCAGAATCTCTTAAGGTTACACCATCATATTTTCCGAGCAGTTCATAGTACTGCTTATAATAACTCTCATCCGTATACGGTCCAAAATTCATCCCAATTGCCAGCATTCGTTTACTTAACCGACGCATCGTCACGTCTGTGTTAAGAAATGCGCTGTAATCATCATAATGCTGTACAAAACTAGATCCACCGATATGAATTGTCGCATCAGACATCTTCATCAGCATCTTTCTGAACCCATCTTGTGTATTCCTGAACTTCTTCCATACTTTATTCCAGAATTGCGCTTTCCTGCCATCATATGCATATACTGTCATATTCGGAATATCTTGATATACCTTCTGATAACCTCCATCTGCGATCACATAGAACTGTACGGACGGATATCGCTTACACAATATCCACACCATCAGATCATCTCCCAGATTATAGCTTAAATATGCATGTACAAAAACTTTTTTCATTCAGTCTTCCTTTTCCTGTCCATTGTGTTCATACTCTTATTATAGCAGACTCTTTCCGGCTGCGCCAGATTTCCCTCACAAACAGACATCGCTTTTTATTCCTTAACAGCAGAAAATATAGGCACAATACATATGCCTATATTTCCTGAGTTCTTTATTTATACATTTCTTCGTAGTACTTCTGGTAATCACCGCTTGTCACGTTCTTCATCCACTCTTCATTCTCAAAGAACCACTTGATCGTCAGCTTAATACCATCTGCAAACATCGTCTCCGGATACCAGCCAACCTCTTCTTTGATTTTATCCGGTGCGATTGCATAACGTCTGTCATGTCCCTTACGATCTTCTACATACGTAATCAGCTTCTCGCTTACCAGTTCTTTTCTCGGATCTCCCTCCGGCAGCATCTCCTGAAGAGTATCCAGAATAATATGGATAATTTCAATATTCTGTTTCTCATTGTGTCCGCCGATATTATATGTTTCAAACAGACGCCCCTTCTCCTGAACCATATCGATTCCCTTTGCATGATCCTCTACATACAGCCAGTCACGGACATTCTTGCCATCTCCATATACCGGGAGATTCTTACCCTGCAGTGCGTTATTGATAATCAGTGGAATCAGCTTCTCCGGGAACTGATACGGACCATAGTTATTGCTGCAGTTCGTAATATTAGCCGGGAACTTATAAGTATCCATATAAGACTTCACAAGCATATCGGAAGATGCCTTACTTGCAGAATACGGACTGTGCGGATCGTATGGTGTTGTCTCATAGAAGTATTCCCCTTCTTCTTCCAGGGAACCGTACACCTCATCTGTAGAAACATGGAGGAACTTCTTGCCTTCTTTGAATGTTCCGTCTTCCAGTTCCCATGCAGCTTTTGCTGCATTCAGCATAACCAGTGTTCCAAGCACGTTTGTTTTTACAAACACATCTGGATTTTTAATACTTCTGTCTACATGACTCTCTGCCGCAAAATGAACCACTCTGTCAATATCATTTTCTTCAAAAATCTTGTTGATTGCATCTGCATCACAGATATCTGCTTTGACAAATGTATAATTATCTCTGTTTTCCACATCTTTCAAATTCTCAAGGTTCCCCGCATAGGTCAACTTATCCACATTGATGATACGGATTTCATTATCATACTTTTTAAACATGTAGTGAATGTAATTTGAACCGATAAATCCGGCTCCTCCTGTTACCAAATAAGTTCTCATGACTTTGTCTCCTTTATCTTGTATGTTTCTAAATATATAGTCATTCTTTCCTGTCAAAACACTATTGTCTGCACAGAATGCCTACACTTCAATACTGCTCATAATTCTCTGAATCTTCTCTGCATCTCCCCAGACCCCCGGTGAATCATAAGGTCTGTCCGGAAACGCTCCGAATTCCGGTCTAATTTTGAACCCATGCTCCTGAATGAACTCTTCCACTCTATCAGCCAGACTGACCGGATTTCCAGTACAGCAGTTGATGATTCCGTGAATCTCATCCTGTGTAGCAGACGCTGCAATCTGCTTAGCCAGTTCGTCAACACTGATAAAATCATATTTATTCTTGCCGGAATTGAAAGGGAACGTATCCTTGCCTTCCTTTTCCCATCCTACAATCTTACCAAACAGAGAACTACTCTTCTCATCATCACCAAGAATATAATATGCTCTCAGCCAATCGATTTTCACGTCTTTCCCGTCTGCTAAAAGGAACGTCATCTGACGCAATGCATTCTTACTAATCCCATATAAAGATGTTGGATTTGTCGGAGTTTCCTCTGTGATCGCGCCTTCCCAATATCCCACTTCGTGCATGGTTCCCATAATTGCAAGCTGAGGGAGTCCTCCTTCGATCATATTCTTAATAAATGTATAATGATTCGGAAGATCCATCAAATGTGACTCCGCATTGTGTACAAATCCATTTCTCCATGCCATATGAATGCAGGAATCCGGCTTTCCAAACTGCTCATAGATATCTGCATCTCCACTAAATAATGAAACAGTAGACTTCTCTGCACGTTCATCCACACCATCAAATGCAAAATCTGATGCAATCACCTCATGTCCCATATCCAGAAGTATTGATACAACATGTCTTCCAATATATCCATTCGCACCTGTTACTAATACTCTCTTCTTAATACGCTCGCCTTCTTTCTTTATCAAATTTCTTTTTTCTAGATACAATTTCAACGCTGTTTTCCAGTCTTCCATCTCATACCCAAACTTCTCACGGAGCATTTTCTTATCTAATACAGAGTATGCCGGTCTTTTTGCTTTCGCACCGTACTCATCTGACGAAATCGGAATTACCTTTGTCTTCTTTCCGCACAGGTTAAAAATAGCCTGCGCAAACTCAGCCCAGCTGCAGCTTCCTTCGCATGTTGCATGATAAATCCCATATTTGTCAGACTGACTCACAAGATCAATCACTTTTACAAGTTCCGTAGCACTTGTAGGATTGCCAATCTGGTCATCCACCACACGAATCATATCTCTGTTTTCCGCCAATCTAAGCATCGTATTTATGAAATTCCTGCCTTCGCCATATAACCAAGCCGTCCTCAAAATAAAATATTTCTTAGCTATACTTTGTACAAACTTTTCCCCTTCCATCTTTGTACGACCGTATGCAGACTGTGGATTATAAGTATCTTCTTCCACATAAGCCTCTTTCTTATTTCCGTCAAACACATAGTCCGTGGAAATGTGTACCATTACCGCATCTACTGCATTTGCCGCCAGACACAGATTTTTCACTCCAATTGCATTGATCTGATATGCCAATTCCTCCTCATCTTCGCATTGGTCTACTTGTGTATATGCCGCACAATTGATAATAATGTCTGGATTCACTTTGCATACTTCTTCCATAACTTGCGATTCATCTGTAATATCAAGACTATACACATCTGTATTAATCAATTGAACACCCTGCATATTTTTATAATATGCATTCAATTCTTTCCCTAATTGTCCGTTACAGCCTGTAATAAATATTTTTCTCATTTCCCACCTCCTAGGCTCATCAACATTCTTATTTTACACCACTATCCTTTACTTTGCAATCAATTACGTAACACAGCTTCATCACTTGGCTATGTAAAAAATAAATCCCCCATGAAAACACTGCAATCACAACACAAATAAACAAAAACAAAAGATAGCTCTTCTCTACGCTGATTTCAACAAGGTTAAACCGCTCCATCATCTTCCCGATCACAACATGATGCACCAGGAATATCGCATAGGAATATTTGCTCAGCTTTCCACATACAAATTCTACAGGTGAGCATTTCAACACATTTGATAGATATACCAGAACCAAAAATGATGTGATTCCCACATAGGTTGTTTGTATACTAGCCGAAATTTCTGGTTTCAAAATCCAGTTCATCACAACAATAAATAATGCTACTGTAGCTATTTTCCATGTGACTTTTCCGTTATATTTCACAAAAAACATACCAAAGACCAGTTCCGGTATCCGAATAAACAATATCGTTGCAGGAACAAACGGATACGGTGTATATGCACATACTGCAAGTCCAGCTATATATCCAATTACCGACACAATCAAAAGCAGGGCTGGTTTTTCATTCAACAGCTTACGAAGAAGGGGGAATATCAGATATATAAGTATGATCACACCCAGAAACCACTCTCCAAGCAAATAAAATGTCGGATATCCATTTGTCAACAGCAGTCCGTCAAATCCCAATACAGAAAAGACGATTCTCCATTTTGGAATCCCCGCCCCCGGCAGCATATGTGTTTTCCATATCACAAATAGAAAGTCCGCAATATATGCCATCCAAAACATGGGATATATAGACAGAAATCTCTTTTTATAAAATGTCTTTAATTCACACCGTTCGCCATATACATACATCAATGCAGCACCCGATATAATAAAGAACAGAGAGACCCCCCAATCGCCAATATATAAATTCCCCACATTCGTTGTAAGGACCGCCTTTTCCGGCGCAGGTGGATTCAGATACAGGTATCTTGCATTAAAATGTGTGATCACAATTGATATTACAGCAATTGCACGCACAAAATCCAGGTAAAACAATCTTTCTCTTTTCATCATCCACCACCTTATTGATTTCCTAATTTCACGATGATCACACCATCTTTCACATCAACACTTCCTACATCCGGCCAGGACGGCATATTTTTCGCCGCATCGTCTGCAATTTGGATGTCTTTCGATTTTGGAAGCCTGTATGGATATCCTTGTGTCACAAGGAAATTATGCATCACCCATGTTCCATGTTCTATTCCAAAAGAAACTTCAAAAAAGGATCTGCCTATTAGTTCCAATTGATTTCCATCGATGCAGGATGGATTCTTCTGCGGTATTCTCGCACCAACAAATACAACCGGTTTTTCTGGAATCGCTCCAAAATTCAGCTGCTCAATCCGATCTGTAATCTTATTTGCAACATGCACATCTTCCTCATACTGTACATACTGCGTGTAATTCAATCTTGCACTTAAAAGACTCTGCTGCATCACAACAAAAGCAACCAGTACGGTAATCCCCCATTTCATGTACTGTATAATCTTCCTATTATCCATAATCTTTTTCACAAGATACTGCAATAAGAACCCCATCACGAATGGGAGCAGAAGCTGTGTTCTCGCCGTAGGCTCATTTCCCATGAGAACCGTCATCAAAAACGGACTGATCAGACAGTAAAAAAGTGCCAGAACATATAATATATAACAAGGCTCTTTTTTCCGTATTCTCATTACTGTATACCCAAGAGCTCCCAAACAAATCACCAGATTTGCCCCATTGTAAAAAAGCCCCTTCCCCCAAACCGCACGATAAATATGACGAACTATATTATAAGCACATTCTGCTGTCGGCAACTTTCCCCACATAATCTGTTCGCTGATATAAGAAGTCGTCTCCATATCCAAAACAAAAAGCACGATCCTATTTACAATCTGATATACCACAAAAGAAGCCAAGAATACTGCTGCCAACTTTCCGATCAACAAAAAGCAAGTTTTAAATGTAAGATGTTCCCTCTCTTCTCGAGCCAGTCGGTCATATAATATCAGAAAACAAATTGCTGCTCCTGCAGTAAATAAAGGGACAAGCGATTGATAAACCGAGAATGCAATCACACAACAAAACATAGCCGGTATGCACCACCCCATCTTCCCATTTCCCGCAAATACTTTAAACAGACATAAAAGAGCAATCCCCACAAGCAATAAAGCAATATTTACCTCATATGCCTGCAGAAGAAATCCAGATTGTTCTGTCACAATCATAGAAGTAAAGAAAAAAGATGGAAAAATCCATGATATAAAAGGCTTTTTATCTTGATTTCCTCCAATCCAATCAAATAAATATGTCCACAACATCCCATTCAATAACATTGATACAACCATTAAAAAAGATGCAATATATGGATTGAACACATAGGTACATAATACCTTTTTCAGAAAAATCAGACCAAATCTCCCCATCGTATACCAACTGTCATAGAGTCCTTCTGGCACAGCAATCATTGCTTCTGTATCATGAGACAGTGATACAGAAAATACTTTAATCCCATACACAGCCATCAAAAATATTCCGATCATCCACCAGGACGCCTGATCATCTTTTATAAAGTTCTTAACTGACGGCATCCTGCCAAGATACGTTTCTTTTTTCTTCATCATTTACTCCTGCCTGAATCTAATTTTTCCTATTCTTTTGCCATTTTATCCATTTCTCGTGTATTTGTCAAATAACAAAAGAATCGCCTCCGCAAAATCCAATCTCCATCCGCAAAAACGATTCTTCATAATTTAATATAAATGTAGACCCGAATATCCCGTTAAACTTTATTTTTACAATCCGTAATAATCTTGAAACCTCGTAATAATCGTTGCACATTCTGCACGGCTTGCTTTCCCCTGCGGATCAACCCGGGTTCATGATTCATTTGTTTCTAAAATATTTGTTTCTCCACATATATATATCGGACGTTTTTTTGTTTCTAGATATGTCTTTGATAAATACATACCAAGAATTCCCATACAAAACAGCTGGATTCCCCCTAACAAGAGAATGATACACGCCATAGACGGCCAGCCTGCCACAGGATCTCCGAAGCACAGCGTCTTCACAAGTATGACAACCAGGAATACAAATGCGATAAAACACACCAGCAGTCCAATTACCGAAACAAGTGCAAGCGGTACTGTCGAAAAACCGATGATCCCTTCAACACTATATACCAGTAGCTTCCAGAATGACCACTTTGTCTCGCCCGCCTGACGTTCTACATTTTCAAATTCAATCCATTTCGTCTTAAATCCGACCCACCCAAAGATTCCCTTTGAGAATCGGTTATATTCACTCATTTGAAGAATCGCATCCTTAAACTGTCTGGTCATCAAACGGTAATCTCTGGCTCCATCCATGATCTCTGTTGTTGAAATCTTATTCATCAGTCGATAAAAACACCTGGCAAAAAAAGATCTGACAGGAGGCTCACCTTTCCTTGTCACCCTGCGCGTAGCTGCTGAGTCATACCCTTCCTCTGTAACAGCATGCAGCATCTCAGGGAGCAATGCCGGCGGATCTTGAAGATCTGCATCCATAATTGCCACATAATCTCCGTCTGCATTTTTCAATCCCGCATAAATTGCTGCTTCCTTTCCAAAGTTTCTTGAAAATGAAAGATACTTTACTCTTTCATCTTTCTCTGCCATTTCTTTTACAAGTTCAATTGTTCTGTCTTTCGATCCATCATCAACAAAAAGAACCTCTACCACATATTCCTGTAACTGCTCTGCAACTTTGCAATACTCCTGATAAAAAAGAGGTAGAACCTCCTCTTCATTATAACACGGCACTACTAATGTAACGCTTCGCTTCATGTATACGTATCCTTCCCAATTTTCATTATAAAAAATCTATTATATATTATATTTCATCCTTTTTACAATACTCTTCTCACTGTTTTGATCGGTCCCATCCATTTTAGTTCCTCTTCAACAGTTCCTTTATTCTGTGTAGCCGTGTGTATAAACTTTCCATTACCGGAGTAAATCCCAACATGCTCATAATTTGCGAAAAATATCAAATCTCCCAGTTGCATTTCTGTTTCTTTTACTTCAATCCCTACATCATCCTGTTCCCATGTCGGTCTTGGCAATGTAATTCCAAAATTGGCATAAATCAATTTCACAAATCCGGAACAGTCTGTGCCTGTCTCAAGGCTAAGTCCGCCCGCTGCATATGGTGTCTTTCCCACAAACTTCCTTGCATACTCTACGACTTCCTGACCTTTTTTCTGATTCTCCGGTATGGTCGGAACACCACCCGGTTCTGACAAGTTGAAGTCGCGAGTCATATATCGTTCAATAATCGTTGCACATACTGCTCTGTTCGTAGCACTCTGGGGATTCAAGTATCCATTATCTCCTTTGATCAGTTCATGAGCCACAGACCACTGAACAGCTTCATAAGCAAACTGATTGACAGCCCCTGCATCTGGATATTCTGTAAGTACCGCCCGTGCATCCGACTCTTTCTGTTCATACTTTGCAAAGCGGTGCATCATCGTTGCAATTTCTTCTCTTGTGATTGATTTACCCGGCGCAAATGTATTTGTATCCGTATATCCGGTTACGATCTTTGCTGCACTGGCCCATGCAACTGCATCAGAATACCACTCTCCTTCCGCCACATCTATAAATGTACTCGGTGCCGTCGGGACTGGTTTTCCAGCCATCCGATACAGAATTGTTGCAAATTGTGCACGCGCCAAATCCTCACTCACCCCAAATGTAGTTTCATTCAAACCTGTCATAATCTGATTATCAGAAACATACTGTACAGAATTATAATACCAGTCACCTGCATTTACATCACTGTATGTTGCTGCCTGCGCTATATTTGCCGACATTCCTGCTGCCAAAATAATAATACCTACGCTTCTGATAAGCTTTTGTATTTTCATACTACTTTTAACCTCATCTCATATAAAACTGGTAATATCATAATATAATATTACCAGTTTTTGTTTGATTTTTCCTTTTTTCTCTTGTTATTTTTATATATTTAACATTTTTGTAACAATTGTATTCTAACATTGATTTAAGGCTGTGTCAAATAGTATTTCTACTGTTACAGACAGCCGGTACAATAACCTGTCCATCATTTTTACACTTTATCGAACTCCACAATATTTTCCTTTAATCGGGCGTATCGTTCTGCAGCCCAAGCCTCCATCGGTTCTCCGTCATACGGTACTCTTGTTTTGGCCCACAAAGTCCACAGATAGTCTACATACAATTTATTCGCAAGAAAGCGTTTCCAATCCGCTTTTGATGGTCTTCTTCCAAGATATTCTGTCAAAAACAATTCATCATGATTATGCTCATAACATGC
Organism: Schaedlerella sp.; assembly: GCA_020024595.1. Taxonomy (GTDB): domain Bacteria; phylum Bacillota; class Clostridia; order Lachnospirales; family Lachnospiraceae; genus Schaedlerella. The sequence goes on along the minus strand of JAHHTO010000010.1, from coordinate 2,815 downwards.
TTCAATGGACACTTCTGCAAGATCCCAGAAGCCATCATTCATACCAGCATATTCCCAGTCTATCAGGTACATTCTCTCTTTTCCTGACAATACCCAGTTCTCGCACAAAGCATCATTATGGCAAGGTACCTTTTTGATGCTACAGATACTATCCGCCTCTGCTTTAATTTCCATCACTGCTGCCTTTACTTTGTCATAATCCTCAAACAACTTGACATTGTTATCGTAAATAATTTTTTCATATCCCTCTGCCATATCAAACACTTCAAACGGCACACCTGTATCCACTCCACTATTATGAAGTTTTCTGAAAATATCAGCTGCCATATTGATATATACTTTTTCCCGCATTCTCTCTGCTGACATTGTCTCTGCTTTGGAAATGTATACTGTTACTTTTGTACCATCATCTCCAAAATACAACAAATCAGCGTCTATTCCTAATTTACACGCCAATTCTGTACTGACTTTTTCATCACTTCTGACAATCATCTTTTCTGTTCCCTCGCCAGGAATACGAACCACATATTGTTCTGAATCAGGGAAGGTAATTTTGTATGTACGGTTGGTAAGTCCACCCATACGTTCGATTTCCATATAATCTGATTTACCTAACACCTTCTGCAGTAATTTTTTTACAACATTCAAATCCTCTATTACAATCTGTTTCGCCATCATAACTTCCTCCATTTACATAAATCGCACCATAATAAGTATCCTCATAATCGACTAGTTATTCTATAAAAGCTTCATTCTCTTCTATAACTTTCCAATTATTCTTATCTCTTCTGTCACCTTGAACAGAATACCACGTCCCTGGTAAAAATGTATTTCCATTATTCTTATTTATGTCCCAGTCATAGGACAGCAGTATATGCTGCTCATGAGCTGTTTTTTCACTTGAATCAATTTTCCCTCCGGTAAACGGATTGATTGGATTCTCAATAAGTCCTTCCATTGCCATTGTCGGAACATCTGCGTTTGTCATGAACTCTTCTGATGTTACGAAATCATTGCTGTTAAAGTCCTTAACCATGAGAAGCGGATAAAATAAAGTAGAATCATTTCCATCTGTCATCACCAATCGATCTGTATGGAACAATGCCTGCCCATGATCTGCCACTAATATAATTCTTGTATTATCATATACATCATTCTCTTTCAAGTAATCAAACCATTTTCCAAGTTGTATAAATGCGGCCATATTCACATGGTAATGTGTCATCTGCCAATCAGAATCCATGGCAAGCGTTTCTCCCTCGGACGTAAAGCGGTTCTGATTTTCCGCCTCATATTCTGTATTGTCTACATTCTTTGCAGGTTCATAAGCCGGAGCTTGAAGCAAAACAGGTTCATGTGTAGTGTCATTTGACATAAACAAAAACGTATCACTTCCATCCTCTGAAATCTTTGTAATATTTGAAAGATTATTTAACACATTATAGGCATTCATAAAATTAGAATCCAGCCCCTCCGCAACAGTTACTCCTTCCAATATCTGTCCGGAATAGGCTTCACTATTACTCTGATTATAATTTCCCTGATCATACAATAACTCCTGAAAACAAAGTGGTGCTGATTTCAGAACGCTATAACAGAAGAACTTTCTCTTATTATTCTGGATTTTCAGTTCTTTGAACTTCTCATCAGAAAATTTTCCTTTTGTATTATAACTCTCAATATCTGGATATTCATCATAAATACTCAAATCCGGAATCCATTGATAATTAGCATATACCGGATCACACACGGTAACATCAAAATCATTCTTATCGAACAATACCGGCATCACTTTCAAAGCTTCATTCTGCTTTGCAACAAGTGATTCATCCGCTCTCTTATTTATTTCAGCCGGTGTATACTCATATCCACCTAACAGTGCAGGCGTACCGAAATTCGTATATCCTCCAAAAGAGATCACATTTGGATAATATGTAAATCCTGAGAACTGCTCCTTTAATTCTGGTTTCTCATTGAAAATGTATGGCACATATTCTCCTACCGCCCTGTCTAACATTAATACAATTACATTTTTTCCTTTCTTACTCAAACTGAACTCTGGCATTTTACTATTTGCCATAACCTCTTCTTTCACACTATCTATCGATGCATTGATGTTCACTATATTCATAATGCTCATTCCACTAATAGCGATACCCGCAATCACTAGCAAATCGAACACCTGCTTCTTCCATCTCTCTGCGATAAAATAAAGCAGCAATACAACAGCTATCATAAGAATTATATTCCATAATTGTGCCTTAAAACTAAAGTCCAAGCCTTGCTCATACTTCAATTCTGTATTCAAAATACCAAGGTTCTTTCCAAAGAACATATAGTTCACAACAGCTATTCCTGCAAGAATCCAGATTCCCCGATCAAACAACACTTTCACAGAAGGCTTCGCCAGCCAATAAAATACGCCGGCCCAGACAACAAAGATTCCAACTGCTAAACAAAATGCACTTACGATAAACCAAACCGGATGATAAAAATAATTGATATCTATAAACTCCTGCGCAGATGCCTTAATTACAGATGACGGAATCAACAACCCTGTCAGTACAGACATAAAAATACCGCCGGCAAAAAATATCTTTCGGCTCGAATCTTCTTTAGAAATCTTGAAACTAACATGCACTTTGTTCTTTAATATTTCATATAAAATCGGAATCTGCAGTAATAAACTGCAAGCTGTAAAAAACAACTTTCTCTTCACAGTCGGCATCGGATAAAAAAGCAGCCCATATATCAAGAGACATGCTCCTGCTGCTGAAAATATGAAACTTAAAATCCTACTCGGGTTTTTTAATTT
>JAHHTO010000001.1 GCA_020024595.1 Schaedlerella sp. | reverse complement strand
GATGAAGGTGAAGGATATGATGCTGGAAGAGGCACATGGATATAGCCAGAAGATGGAAAATTCAGCAGTTGGGTGAAGAACCGGAGAATGATAGGAAAATGTTTCAGGGGACTGTTACACCAAAGAATGAAAGGGTTCCTGTCAAGTAGACAATTGAAAAAATATAAATTTTTCTTGCCAGTAGATTGAACTACTGGCAATTTTTATGCTTTTGATGTTGATGACAGCCTGTAAATCCACAGAAAATTTTGTGAAAATATTGGGGGCTTCTATAGAATCCGGATCAACAGATATGTACCAAAATTAGGAGTACTGCATATAGTAAAGATATATTTGTAGAAACGGATGGTGACAGTATGCAGAGAAAACTGCCCTATTATATGGTATACCCAATGCCTTTGGCATTGGACGAGGAGAGAATAGAACAACGGGACATAGAGTATATGAAAAGTCTGTATCCCGATGTCGCAAAGAGGATTCTTCCGTATGTGGAAGAAGAGTGTGACCGCATGGAGTATCAGAATAGTATGATGTATGATGAATACCCGGATCGCCTTCAGCTTCGGCTGATGTGCAATAGAGTTTATGATAAAGTGAAAAAATATGAAAAAAGTTTTTTTGAAACAGGAGAGGAAGGAAGTTTGTTGCCAGAGAGAGCGTGTGGTGAGCAGTCGTACAGATTACGAGATTTGATCGAAGTTGTGATGTATCAAGAATTGATGCAAAGGCGAAGAGAAGAACGCAGAAACCGCGGAAGGTTTTACTAATTGAGAAAAATGTAGAAATATGATATACTGAAAGCAAAAATGCGGTCTTTGAGACGTTCTGCTGAAAATAATGGGAGTTACATATGATGAAAAAAGACAATCTTATCTTTATTGGCATGCCTGCTGTGGGGAAAAGCACCGTAGGGGTTGTGGTTGCAAAACGACTTGGCAAACGGTTTATAGATACGGATCTGTTGATTCAAGAACAGGAAAAGCGACTTCTGCGTGAGATTATTGAGGATCTTGGAGAAGAAGGATTTTTGGAAATTGAAAACCGAGTGAACCGAAGTCTGGATGCGGAGAATTCTGTTATTTCTCCCGGCGGGAGCGTTGTTTACTGTGAAGAGGCGATGCAGCATTATAAAGAGATTGGAATTGTGGTATATTTATCTGCTTCCTATCAAACAATAAAAAAGAGAATCAAAAGTCCGAAAAAAAGGGGAGTTGTATTGAGAGAAGGACAGACGTTCCAAAGCCTTTATAAGGAACGGGTGAAACTGTTTGAAAAATATGCAGATGTTACGATATGTGAGGATGGATACCAGATTGAAGAGACGATAGAAATGGTTCTGGAAGCGGTTGAAAAAGCAAGTGAAGAGGGAATGTTTTGTAAAGAATCGTAAAAAACATTTTACAAAATTGTAATTTGTGGTATAATATTGTAGCATTTTATAAAAACTTTAGCTTAGAATATTTTTACTTAGTATATGCAGCAAAATCTGGCTTTTGAGAATCAAGATAAGAATATCGGATAATAGAGGTGCAATATGGATCAATATATAATTAAAGGCGGGACTCCGTTGGTTGGAGAAGTCGAAATTGGCGGAGCTAAGAATGCAGCACTTGCGATTCTGGCAGCGGCAATTATGACAGATGAAACAGTGCTGATAGAGAATATTCCGGATGTCAATGATATTAATGTGATGTTGGAGGCGATTGCAGGAATCGGCGCCATGGTGCAGCGGATCGACAGACATACTGTGAAGATTAACGGCAGTACGATAGGCGACTTCAACATTGAATATGATTATATAAAAAAGATTAGAGCTTCCTATTATCTTCTGGGGGCGCTTCTTGGAAAGTATAAGAGAGCAGAAGTGGCATTGCCCGGGGGCTGTAATATTGGAAGCCGTCCAATAGATCAGCATTTAAAAGGATTTCGTGCACTCGGCGCAGATGTAGATATTGAGTATGGTAAGATCGTAGCAGATGCAGAGCAGTTAAAAGGCACACATCTATATTTTGATGTTGTGACAGTTGGTGCAACGATTAACGTGATGATGGCGGCTGCGTCGGCAGACGGAATTACAATTATGGAAAATGTGGCAAAAGAGCCACATGTTGTAGATGTGGCGAACTTCCTGAACAGTATGGGCGCCAATATCAGAGGAGCCGGGACGGATGTGATCAAGATCCGTGGGGTGAAGTCGCTTCATAAAACAGAATATTCTATTATCCCCGATCAAATTGAAGCAGGAACATTTATGTTCGCAGCTGCAGCGACAAAAGGGGATGTTACGGTCTTGAATGTGATTCCGAAGCATTTGGATGCGACGATTTCCAAATTAATTGATATAGGATGTGAAATTGAAGAGTTTGATGATGCAGTACGGGTTGTGGCAAAGGGACGTCTTAAAAGTACACAGGTAAAGACGCTACCGTATCCGGGATATCCTACCGATATGCAGCCACAGATTGGTGTTGTTTTAGCGTTGGCGCAGGGAACAAGTGTAATCACAGAAAGTATATTTGAAAATCGTTTCAAATATCTTGACGAGCTGGCGCGAATGGGAGCAAATATCAAGATTGAGGGGAATTCTGCTACGATTGAAGGTGTAGAACGTTTCATGGGAGCAAGAGTGAGTGCCCCGGACTTGCGAGCAGGAGCAGCACTTTGTATTGCAGGACTTGCGACAGATGGAATTACAATTATTGATGATATTGTTTACATTCAGAGAGGGTATGAGCGGTTCGATGAAAAACTCAGAAGTCTGGGTGGTGCAATCGAATGTGTGACATGTGAAAAGGATATTCAGAAATTTAAATTAAAAATAAGCTAATCTCTTATTCAGAGCAGTGGAGGTAGATAGGACCAAAGAAGCTGCGGCAACCCCTGAAAGGAAGGTGCCAACCTGAGCGAGTAATCGAACAATAAGAGGATTGTTAATGAACAGGGCAGTCCACTTTTTGTGGACTGTCCTGTTTTGCGGTGCAGCGAAGAAAAAGGAAACAATTTAATTTATATATAAAGAAAAGGAGAAGAACAATGGAAAAATTTTTATTTACTTCAGAATCGGTAACCGAAGGACATCCGGATAAAATGTGCGATCAGATTTCAGATGCAATTCTGGATGCGTTGGTAGCGCAAGATCCAATGAGCCGTGTTGCCTGCGAGACATGTACAACAACAGGTCTTGTTATGGTGATGGGAGAAATCACAACGAATGCATATGTGGATATTCAGAAAATTGTCCGTGAAACCATTCGTGAAATTGGTTATACAAGAGGAAAATATGGATTTGATGCAGATACCTGCGGTGTGATCACTGCGATTGATGAACAATCTGCGGATATTGCACTTGGAGTGGATAAGGCGTTGGAAGCAAAAGAGAATCAGATGTCTGGTGAAGACGAAATTGATGCAATTGGTGCGGGAGATCAGGGAATGATGTTTGGTTATGCTTCTGATGAAACAAAAGAATATATGCCGTATCCGATCGCAATGGCACACAAGCTGGCTTTGCAGCTGACAAAGGTCAGAAAAGATGGGACATTGAGTTATCTTCGCCCGGATGGAAAAACACAGGTAACAGTAGAGTATGATGAAAATGGAGTACCGAAGCGTCTGGAGACAGTGGTTCTTTCTACACAGCATGACCCGGATGTGACACAAGAGCAGATTCACAAAGATATCAAAGAATATGTATTCAAGCCGATCCTCCCGGCAGAGATGGTAGATGAGGATACCAAATTCTTTATCAATCCGACGGGACGTTTTGTAATTGGAGGACCTAATGGAGACAGCGGGCTAACAGGTCGTAAAATTATTGTAGATACATATGGTGGCATGGCAAGTCACGGTGGCGGTGCATTTTCTGGAAAAGACTGTACGAAGGTAGACCGCTCTGCGGCATATGCAGCGCGTTATGCAGCAAAGAATATTGTAGCGGCAGGACTTGCAAAGAAATGTGAGATCCAGCTTTCTTATGCAATTGGTGTTGCACAGCCGACGTCGATCAGGGTAAATACCTATGGAACTGGAGTGGTTTCTGATTCTAAGCTGGTAGAGATTGTTCGTGAGAATTTTGATCTGCGTCCGGCAGGAATTATCAAGATGCTTGATCTGCGCCGTCCGATATACAAACAAACAGCGGCATACGGACATTTTGGAAGAACGGATGTAAACCTGCCGTGGGAGAAGTTGGATAAGGTTGAAGAACTGCGGAAATATCTGTAAAAAGGATATTAAAAAAGCATAAAACAAATGGCGGACATCTTGCGGTGTCCGCTTTGTTTATGGTACTGTTAATGGGAAAGACTGGGAATGACAGAGTGATTGAAAGAGGACGGAGGCGTGTAGATGAAGCTGAGGACAAAACTGATCATATCGTTTATGGTGGTGGTGATTCTTACAACTATTCTGACCACAGTAGGGATGCGGATGCTGGAACCAAAGGCAATGGGAGAAGTTCAGCAGATGTACATGATCGTTGTATTTATTGCATCAGCGATTCTGATTTACTGGATCTACAAGACAGTGTCCATTCCATTGGCAAAATTGCAGAAGGCAGCGCGCAATATCAAAGAAGGAAATCTGGATTTTGAGATTCACACTGAGACGAATGACGAAATCGGACAACTGTGTCAAGACTTTGAGGAGATGCGGCTTCGCCTGAAAGCAAATGCAGAAGAGAAGATTGCGTATGATAAAGAAAACAAAGAACTGATCAGTAATATTTCACATGATCTAAAAACTCCGATCACTGCGATTAAGGGGTATGTGGAAGGGATCATGGACGGGGTTGCCGATACTCCAGAAAAGATGGACAGATATATCAAAACGATATACAATAAAGCAAATGAGATGGATTTATTGATTAATGAACTTACACTTTATTCTAAGATCGATACCAATCGCATTCCGTATAATTTCACCACTATATCAGCGAATAAGTATTTTACAGACTGTGCGGAGGACTTGTATCTGGAACTGGAGTCCAAGGGGGTAAAGTTTGAGTATCATAATTATATTGAAGAAGACTCCAATGTGATCGTGGATCCTGAGCAGCTCCGCAGAGTGATCAACAATATTGTTTCAAATTCAATGAAATATACAGATAAGTCTCAACGGATTATTGCGATGAATGTCCGGGATGTGGGAGATTTTATACAGGTAGAATTAGGCGACAATGGAAAGGGAATTGCTGCGAAAGATTTGCCGAATATTTTTGACCGGTTTTACCGTACCGATGCATCACGTAATTCTTCCAAGGGTGGAAGCGGTATCGGGCTTTCGATCGTGAAGAAGATCGTGGAAGAACATGGCGGGAAAATCTGGGCGACCAGTGAAGAAGAGAAAGGAACAACAATGTATTTTGTTGTCAGAAAATATCAGGAGGTGCCAATGAATGAGTAAACGGATTTTGATTATTGAAGATGAAGAGAGTATTGCGGACTTAGAGAAGGATTATCTAGAGCTGAGTAATTTTGAAGTGGAAGTTGCCAATGACGGACAGACAGGGCTGGAACTGGCAATGAACAGAGAAATTGATTTGATCATTTTGGATTTGATGCTTCCGGGCGTGGACGGATTTGAAATCTGCAGACAGGTGAGAGATAGGAAGAATACACCGATTATTATGGTATCTGCGAAGAAAGATGATATTGACAAGATCCGTGGACTTGGACTTGGCGCAGATGATTATATGACGAAGCCATTTAGCCCGAGTGAGCTGGTCGCTCGTGTGAAAGCACATCTGGCAAGATATGAACGGCTGATAGGAAGTGTTGTTGAAGAAAATGAGATGATCGAAATCCGGGGACTGAAGATTGACACAACAGCAAGACGGGTATGGGTCAACGGTGAGGAACGTTCCTTTACGACAAAGGAGTTTGATCTTCTTACATTTCTGGCGGGACATCCGAATCATGTGTACACAAAAGAGGAACTGTTCCGGGAGATATGGGATATGGAGTCCATTGGAGATATTGCAACTGTAACAGTACATATCAAAAAGATCCGTGAGAAAATCGAATATGATACTTCACATCCACAGTATATAGAGACGATCTGGGGAGTTGGATATCGGTTTAAAGTCTGATGGGGATGGGAACTAATAAGAGGAAAAGAAAATGATCACAAGTACGAGTAATCAGAATATCAAAGAAGTGGTACAGCTTCGGAAAAAGAGCAAAGCTCGTTTGCAGGCGGGGGTGTTTCTGGTAGAGGGGATCCGTATGATCCAGGAGGTTCCAAAAGATAGACTGGAGAAACTATATATAACTGAGAAATTTTATCAAAAATATCGTCAGGAACTGGATGCGATGCAGGTAAAAGGAAACAGAGTAAAGATGGAGCTGGTGTCGGATACAGTATTTGCTTATATGTCAGATACTAAGACGCCACAAGGAGTGCTGGGGATCGTGAGGCAGGCAGAGTATCATGTAGAGGAACTGCTTGGAGCAGGGGGGACTGTTATGCCGCATATTATGATACTGGATAATCTGCAAGATCCGGGGAATCTAGGGACCATTTTCCGTACTGCAGAGGCAGCAGGTGTTACCGGAATCCTATTAAGCCGGGAGTGTGTGGATATCTATAATCCAAAGACGATCCGTTCTACAATGGGTGCAGTTTATCGGATGCCATTTTTGTATGTGGATGATCTGCCGGAGATGATCGAGAGGATAAAAGACAGGAAGATCCGCGTATATGCAGCACATTTAGATGGAAAGAATACCTACGACAAAGAAGACTATTGTGGAGGAACTGCTTTCTTGATCGGGAATGAAGGAAACGGGCTGCGGCAGGAAATTGCAGACTGTGCGGATGCATGGGTTCGGATTCCAATGGCAGGTCAGGTAGAGTCACTAAATGCGGCTGTAGCAGCGTCAATATTAATGTTTGAAGTGAGTAGGCAGAGACGAAGATAAGTTTGCTTGCATTTTCAGAAACAGTTTAGTATACTAAAGTACATAAAATGAAGATTGTTATCGCGAAAGGACAAGAGAAGATGATGGATTTAAAGGGAAGGAGCTTTTTGACGCTCAAGGATTTTACTCCGGAAGAGATTATGTATCTTATTGATCTAGCTGCAGATTTGAAAGCAAAGAAAAAAAATGGTGTTCCGGTGGATTATTATAAAGGGAAAAATATTGCGCTGATTTTTGAAAAAGACAGTACCAGAACGAGATGCGCATTTGAGGTTGCAGCTCATGATATGGGAATGGGATCCACTTATCTTGGGCCTACAGGTTCTCAAATTGGAAAAAAGGAAAGTATTGAAGATACAGCACGTGTGCTTGGAAGAATGTATGATGGAATCGAGTATCGTGGGTATGAGCAGGAAATTGTTGAGAATCTGGCAAAATATGCCGGTGTTCCGGTTTGGAATGGACTGACTAACGAATATCATCCGACGCAGATGCTGGCAGATATGCTGACAATCCGTGAGAATTTTGGAACCTTGAAGGGTCTGAAGCTTGTTTATATGGGAGATGCAAGATATAATATGGGAAATTCTCTGATGGTTGTATGTTCTAAATTGGGAATCGATTTTGTTGCTTGTACGACAAAAGAATATTTTCCGAATGCGGAACTGGTTGAGATCTGTAAAGCATATGGAGAAGAGTCAGGGGCAACAATTACATTAACGGAGGATGTAGAAGTAGGTACAAAAGATGCAGATGTAATTTATACTGACGTGTGGGTATCCATGGGGGAACCAGACGAGGTTTGGGAGAAGCGGATCAAGGAATTGAGTCCGTACAAAGTGACAAGGAAAGTGATGGAAAACGCAGGAGAGAATGCGATTTTCCTGCACTGTTTGCCGGCGTTCCACGATTTGAAGACAACCATTGGAAAAGAAATGGGTGAGAGGTTTGGCATTGAGGACATGGAAGTGACAGATGAAGTATTTGAATCTGCGCAGTCAAAGGTATTTGATGAGGCGGAGAATCGAATGCATACGATCAAAGCTGTGATGGTGGCGACACTTGGAGCATTTTAGAAAGATGCAGAATTTTTTTGATTAAGTAAAAAGAAGATATCGGAGTGGGGTTTCTTGAAAACAGATATTTTAAAATTGCTGCGGGAAAGTGAAAGTTATGTTTCTGGACAGCAGTTATGTGAGCATTTCGGTGTGTCTCGAACTGCAATATGGAAAGTAATGCAGCAATTAAAAGAGGAAGGCTATCAGATTGAAGCAGTGCGCAATAAAGGTTACCGCATTACAGAGGTCCCGGATATCATGACCAGAGAAGAACTAGAAAGCCGGATATCCGGTAATACGAAGTGGGCAGGACAATGTCTGTATGTATATGCGGAGACGGATTCTACGAATATCCGGGCAAAACAGCTTGGAGAGACAGGCGCACCTCACGGCACACTGGTCCTTGCGGACAGGCAAAGTGCCGGACGTGGGCGTCGTGGGCGGAATTGGGAATCTCCAGAAGGATGCAGTGTGTATATGTCTATTTTGCTGCGGCCGGAGTTTACACCGGACAAAGCTTCTATGCTGACACTTGTGATGGCATATAGTGTAGCAAAAGCACTAAAAGGATGTACTGGGCTTGATGTACAGATCAAGTGGCCGAATGATATTGTGATAAATGGAAAGAAGTTAGTTGGGATTTTGACAGAAATGAGTACAGAGATTGATTATATCAATCATGTTGTTGTTGGAGTTGGAATCAATGTGAATACGGAGATATTTCCAGAGGAGATAGCGGACAGGGCTACCTCACTTCGAAATGAGTGTGGATACAAGATCCAACGCAGTGTAATTGTGGCAGAGGTGATGAATCAGTTTGAACAGGATTACGAAATGTTCCTTAAGAAGAAAGATTTGTCATGGCTTCGAGAAAAATATAATCAATTGTTGGTAAATTGTAAAAAGGAAGTCGTGATTCATGGAGCTGCAGAACCGTATTCGGCATATGCACTGGGGATTAATAATACAGGGGAACTGCTGGTGCGTTTAGAAGATGGAAGTGTGGAAGCAGTTTATGCAGGAGAAGTATCAGTGCGGGGAATGTTCGGATATGTCTAAGATAGGAATTGTTTTACAGAGACAGGAAAGCAGACTATAAAGCATTGTAGAAGAAGAGGAAGTATATGAGTGAGACAGTATTGTGTGCCGCAAATTCATATGAAAGAAAATTTTATTTGAATCCGGAGTTTGAATCACTGCCGGAGAGCATTCGGCAGGAACTGCAGATTATGTGTGTGTTGTATACCGAAGATGTGGGCGGTATATTTATGGTTGTATATGATGAAGATGGAAGTCTGGAGCTAAGAGTCGATCATGAAGAAAATGATTTTGCCTTTGATGAGATCGGAAGTGTTTTGAAAATTAAAGAACTTCAGAGAACAAAGAGTGGATTATTTGAGTCACTAGAGTTATATTACAGAGTTTTCTGCCTGGGAGAAGAAGTGGATATGGATTTATAGAGATAATACAAGAAAAAAGAAAGTGATAGATAAAGGAGTGACTGCAGAATGCTGTTGACGATTGATGTTGGAAATACAAATATTACACTGGGTATTTTTAAAGAAGAAAAACTGCTCGGTACATTCCGAATGACGACTAAGCGTTCCCGTACTTCGGATGAATATGGATTTACTATCTGTGGCATACTGGAACATAGAAATATCAGCCCGCAGGAGATACAGTCGGTTATCATTGCATCTGTAGTACCGGATATCATGCATTCTTTAACAAGTGGTATCATCAAGTATTTGGAAGTTCGTCCGATTGTTGTATCGGCAGGAATCAAGACTGGAATCCGCATTGTGACGGAGAACCCAAAGGAAATCGGAGCAGACCGGATCGTGGATGCGGTTGCGGGATATGAACTGTATGGTGGGCCGGTGATCGTGGTGGATTATGGGACGGCAACAACGTATGATCTGATTGGACCGGATGGAACATTTGAAGCAGGAATTACGGCACCGGGGATTGAGACAGCAGCACGCTCTCTGTGGGGTGGAGCGGCAATGCTTCCGGCAATTGAAATCCGCAAACCAAAATCTATTCTGGCAAAGGAAACGATTTCTAGTATGCAGGCAGGACTTGTTTACGGAGCAATTGGAGAGACGGAATATATTGTACGGAAAATCAAAGAAGAAGCTGGTTATGATGATATAAAAGTTGTAGCAACAGGTGGCTTGGGACGGATTATTTTTGCAGAAACAAACAGTATTGATGTGTATGATCCGGAATTGACCTTGAGCGGACTTCGGTTGATTTATTCTAAAAATCGAAAATAAAACAGGATAGATATTATGAAACAGTTAAAAATAGGAAATATACTTCTTGAAAATGCATACATTCTGGGACCGATGGCAGGCGTGACAGACCTGCCATTCCGTTTGCTGTGCAAGGAACAGGGCGCGGGTCTGATCTGTATGGAAATGGTCAGTGCAAAGGGAATTTTATATCACAACAAAAATACAGAGAGTTTGCTTCAGATTCATCCCGAGGAAATGCCTGTTTCACTGCAGTTGTTTGGATCGGATCCGAAAATTGTCAGTGAGATGGCAAAACGAATTGAAGAACGACCATTTACGTTTTTAGATATCTATATGGGGTGTCCGGTACCGAAAGTGGTGAGAAACGGTGAGGGTTCTGCATTGATGAAAGAACCGAAGCTGGTATATGAGTTGGTTCGTGCAGTTGTGAAAGCGATTGGAAAGCCTGTAACGGTGAAAATACGGAAAGGTTTTGATGATGAGCATGTCAATGCTGTGGAAATTGCAAAAATTATTGAGGAAGCCGGGGCGGCTGCAGTAGCGGTTCATGGGAGAACGAGGGAGCAGTATTATTCGGGAAAAGCAGACTGGGAAATCATTCGAAAAGTAAAGAAAGCAGTGTCGATTCCGGTGATTGGGAATGGAGATGTGACCTCTGGAGAAAAGGCCGTTGCGATGCTGGAGCAGACTGGGTGTGATGGCGTGATGATTGCCAGAGGTGCGCAGGGAAATCCATGGATCTTTTCAGAATTGATCGCATATGAACAAACCGGACAAATTCCGCCACGTCCATCTGTAAATGAAATCCGTGATACAATGCTTCGACATGCGCAACTTCAGATACAATACAAGGGGGAATTTTGCGGAATCCGTGAGATGAGAAAACATGTAGCGTGGTATACGAAAGGGATGCATGGATCTGCTCGTTTGAGGGAGCAGATAAATGCTGTGGAAAGCTATGAAGAACTGGAAAAAATCTTGACAGTATTATAGGGATTAGGTATAATATAAAAATTGCGAAATATAATTGAGACAGAGTAGAAAAACAATATATACAAATATTAAGAAGAACTTTTAATATAGCAAGGGAGGAAGTATTGCCATGGCAGAAGCAAAGAAAAGATTGCTTACTTATGCTGGACTAAAAGCGTTGGAAGATGAGTTAGAGAATCTGAAAGTAGTCAAGCGAAAGGAAGTAGCAGGCAAAATCAAAGAAGCGAGAGAGCAAGGGGATTTGTCTGAGAATGCTGAATATGATGCTGCAAAGGATGAGCAGCGCGATATTGAAGCAAGAATCGAAGAACTGGAAGGGATTCTGAAGAACGCTGAAGTGGTAGTAGAAGATGAAGTAGACTTGGATAAGATCAATGTCGGATGTACGATTAAGGTCTTTGATGTCACATTTGATGAAGAGATGGACTTCAAGATTGTTGGTTCTACAGAGGCAAATAGTCTGGAAGGAAAGATTTCTAACGAGTCACCGGTAGGACAGGCATTGATGGGCAAAAAAGTTGGTGATGTAGTAGACGTAGAGACTCAGGCAGGTGTCATTCAATACAAAGTGTTGGATATCAGCCGTTCTCTGTAAAAGACAGCGTTGGAATTGGCAGAAACGGTAAGTTGACAGACCCCTTAATTGTTAAGGGGTCTGTGTGTCAATATCAGGATATTGGAAGGAGAAAAAACAGATGGGTGAGCAGCAGAAAAACACACAGGAACCGGATTTGAATCAGCTTAGAAAGGTGCGCCGCGAAAAATTGGCTGATTTGCAGGGAAATGGAAAAGACCCGTTCGTAATTACGAAGTACGAACAGACACATCATAGCCAGGAGATTAAGGCTAACTTTGAAGAATTAGAAGGAAAACAGGTATCTATTGCAGGACGCATGATGTCCAAACGTGTGATGGGAAAAGCCTCTTTTTGTAATGTGCAGGATTTGCAGGGAAACATACAGTCTTATGTGGCAAGAGATAGCGTGGGAGAGGAGTCCTATAAGGATTTCAAGAAGTTTGACGTGGGTGATATTATCGGAATCAAGGGAGAAGTGTTCCATACAAAGACAGGAGAAATGTCTATTCATGCTGCTGAAGTGACATTGCTGTCTAAGAGTCTGCAGATTCTTCCGGAGAAGTTCCATGGTCTGACTAATACAGATTTGCGTTACCGCCAGAGATATGTGGACTTGATTATGAATCCGGATGTAAAGGATACATTTATCAAGCGTTCTCAGATCATCAGTGCGATTCGTAAATATCTGAGTGGTCAAGGATTTATGGAAGTAGAGACACCGATGTTGGTGGCAAATGCCGGTGGTGCTGCAGCAAGACCGTTTGAGACACATTTTAATGCATTGGATGAAGACTTGAAGCTGCGGATTTCTCTTGAGTTATATTTGAAGAGACTGATCGTGGGTGGCATGGAGCGTGTATATGAGATAGGACGAGTATTCCGAAACGAAGGTCTGGATACGAGACACAACCCGGAATTTACACTGATGGAACTGTATCAGGCATATACGGATTATCACGGTATGATGGATTTGACAGAGAATTTGTACCGTTTTGTTGCACAGGAAGTTCTTGGAACAACACAGATTGTATATAAAGGTGTAGAGATCGATCTCGGTAAGCCGTTTGAACGTATTACCATGGTGGACGCTGTCAAGAAATATGCGGGGGTCGACTGGAATGAAGTACAGACATTGAAGCAAGCAAGAGCACTTGCAAAAGAACATCATGTAGAATACGAAGAACGACATAAGAAGGGGGATATTCTTGCATTGTTCTTTGAAGAATTTGCAGAGGAACACCTGATCCAGCCGACATTTGTTATGGATCATCCGATTGAGATTTCTCCGCTTACAAAGAAGAAACCGGAGAATCCAGAATATGTAGAACGATTTGAGTTCTTCATGAACGGCTGGGAGATGGCAAATGCATATTCTGAGTTAAATGACCCGATTGATCAGAGAGAGCGTTTCCGTGCACAGGAAGAATTGCTGGCACAGGGAGATGAAGAGGCCAACACAACAGATGAAGACTTTATGAATGCGTTGGAAATCGGTATGCCGCCAACAGGTGGTATCGGATACGGGATTGACAGAATGTGTATGTTGTTGACTGGAGCAGAAGCAATTCGTGATGTATTGCTCTTCCCAACAATGAAGTCACAGGGAGCTACTAAGAACGAAGCGAACAACGCAGCACAGACAACTCCGGTTGAAAAAACAGTGGAAAAGGCAATCGCTGAAGCGAAAGAAACATACGACTTTTCTAATGTAGAAGTAGAACCATTATTTGAAGACATGGTTGATTTCGAGACATTCAGCAAGTCAGATTTTCGTGCTGTTAAAGTAAAAGAATGTGAAGCAGTACCGAAGAGCAAGAAGCTTCTGAAATTTGTGTTAGATGACGGAAGCGGCGAAGATCGTGTAATCTTAAGTGGTATTCATGATTATTACGAGCCGGAAGAACTGGTTGGAAAAACACTGATCGCAATCACAAACCTTCCACCGCGGAATATGATGGGAATTGATTCTTGTGGTATGATTATTTCTGCAACTCACCTTGAAGAAGGAAAGGAAGGACTGAATGTTCTTATGGTGGATAATCGGATTCCGGCAGGTGCGAAGCTGTATTAAAGATATACCGTTTTGAATATCAAAACGAGAGGTACTGTATATTGAAGAAATTGTAAAAACTACATCATACATTAAATGATGCTGAGTTTTGTACAGAGGAAAAATCGTATAACTCTTAAATGGGCAATCTCACGATGAGGTTGCCCATTTTTGAAAGATTCGATTAGTAAGTAGAGTGTTAAACTTATTAAAATAAATCAAACAGATGTGAGTATATTGCAGGAGAATTTTATGAGAAAAATAGTACTTTATATAGCGATGAGCCTTGATGGTTATGTAGCAGATAAAAATGGCAATGTGGACTGGTTATCTGGTGATTTCAGTGACCCGGAGAATGTTGGTAGTTACACCGAATTTTATGAATCTGTCGACACTATCATTATGGGCTGGCGTACCTACTACCAAATTGCAACAGAACTGGCCCCAACTGATTGGCCCTACAAGGGAAAACAATCCTTTGTGATTACCCATAGAGAAGTAGAAAATCAGTCGGAAATTTCTTTCTACCGCAGAAATCTGCCCGAACTGATTAAAAATTTGAAGGAAAAGGAAGGAAAAAATATCTGGATCTGCGGAGGTGCTGAAATTGCTCAGCAGCTGATCAAAGCGGACCTGATTGACGAGTTTTGCTTTTCTATTATTCCCACTATTCTTGGTTCCGGAGTAAAACTACTCCCCACATTACAGTCAGAAGAAAAGTTAAAGCTCATAAAAACAGCCTCCTACAATGGTATCGTCGACCTGGTCTACGAGCGGAGATAAAATTCGCATTGTTTGCCAACTGTTCGACTAATCTTGTTTTTAACAGTCATGATACCGAACTCCATTTGGAGCATAAAACCTGCTACCAATGATGTTCTTTTTACGTGTTTTGTCTAAGTGTCAGACATATTCGAGTTATTCCAACAGATAAAGAATAAAAGACCTTGAAAGGCAGAAAAGCTTTTCAAGGTCTTTTTGTTAAAAAGTATGCTGTAGCTTTATTATTCTTTAGTAATCGTCAGTCTGTTGAAGCACTCTTTTGCAGCTTCTTCAGATACAGGGTTGCCCAGAATCATTCCGGTATTGGAGTCAGCAATCTTAATGGCATAGTTGTACTCCTTGCCATCGTAGCACCAAAAAACATAATCGTTGCCATCCTTTGTACCAGAGTCGAGCAGAACTGCCTTTTCATCGGTCTCGACAACATTTGTGTATTGTTCATAAGCATCACTCTGGATAAATGTACCTTGCGATAGATCTTCTCCATCATGAGAAATTGTGAAAGGGACATCAGAAGTGATCTTGTACTTGTCTGAGGTATCCAGAGAGACCTTGATGGAGTCACCATTGTCAACAGAGAAGGTATAGGACATGGAGCTGCTAGAGGAGCATCCGGCAGCAAATGTTGCCACGCAAGCCAAAGAAACAATGCAAGTGATCAGTTTTTTAATCTTATTCATAGTAATTATCTCCTTATATTCTTAATTCTTTTGTTATTTTATCCGCTTTTTACTTAAATGCAATTTGTTCGGCATCCAGATATCCCTTAAAGAAGAGAACACCGATGTAATCTCACAGACGGGGCTCTTGGCTGCCAGCCTTTTGACACACACCAATAATCATTACTTTTTTTACTGTCGTCAATTAACACAACAGAGGCAATAGATAATAATCCTTCCAACATAATAAGCCTCCCTCTTTAACCTCGCAATAATGTTTTAAGGGCACATATAATTGCAAGGCCTACCAAGAAAAAGGAGGCGTAGAGAAAGAGATTTCTTTTTTCTCTATTCTTATTACCTTCTAGATGTTTATCATCGATAAAAACGGTTATAATACCCTTTTCATCTACATGATATCCGATAGGAACATGAACGCCTGGCTTATATCCGGTTTCGCCACAATGGTAACCGACAGCTTCTTTTACAACGGTTTCTCCATTTACATTAAAACGAATATAATACTTTTCATACCCATTTTTAGTATAATAATGATCAATGATTCCTTCGTTTTTTGTTAATTCCATTTCTCTGGATTTTTGCACCTGTTCGTTGACTATGCGATGAAGCGTATAGGTAAACAAAGCCATTAACAATAAAGGGATACATGCAAACATAGATCAACCACTCCTTTCGCTGTGAATCAAATGGAGAATTTCGGATTTTTAGACCACTTCACCAAAAACCAATTGTACAGAACACAGCATTCGATAGTCTGATTTTGCAAGGAAAAACTGTTAGATATTGCTAATTTTTTCCATTTTACCACCAAGGTTTCTGAATGTAAAGAATTTATTACAAAATGTAGGAGATTTCCCTTTTGTTATTTGAGTTGCCATTCGTTAGGTCGCGCCTTTACAACAAGAATGTACAGAGTAGGGGGACAGCAAAAATTCAAGCAAATGGTATTGGATGCAAGAAGATGGGAGCAGCTGTGCGAGGAAAATAAATCTGTCTGTAAAGAAAAAAGGCACATTTGATTAACAATATTTTTCCCTGTATTAGTTGCTATGAAGCATAGATTTTTAATAACAGAACGGGAATATTAGATATCCCAGAATTAAAAGTAAAAAAGTTTTCTTGATAGAAAAAAGAAAGTTATCCGGGACAAAGACAATACATGTAGATAAGATATGATATACCGTGAATTATCGGACTCGTAAACAGAGACGGCATTCATCGACGCAGTAAAACGTTGTGCTACAATGCGATTATACTAAACTAACTCACGTAACATATGAGAGTGTATGGGAGGAAATAAGATGAAACCAAATTAAAAAACTGGGTACCAAAGGGCATGGTGGTCAGTACTTTTGTGGGGACGGCAGTGATAGGAATTTTGTTGGCGGTAGTTTTTTTAACCGATTTAATGCCAGGTTACGCAAAACTTATCAAGGAATATGCTTCTTTCAATAAGTCGCTTTGCGAGAATAATGCAAAGGAGGTGCTTGTAAGTTGAATTTTCCGGATGTGGAATTTGATGCGGTGACAAGCAATTATTGCTATCATAATATTCCAAGCAAAGACCGCCAAAAATCATACTGGAAACTCTGCGTGTATTGAAAAAAGGCGGAACTTTTGCTATCCATGATGAATTCACCAAAGGGAAATACGGAGACACCGAACAGTTAGTGAAGACGCTGCGGGATATGGGATATGCACTGTTGGTGGGGAAAAAGTAAAGGGGATGTAAAAAATACCCTTAAAAGATAAATCGCTCAGACCTTTGAGAGGTACTCTCTTTAGGGACATCCAGTAAAGAGAATACCTATCACTCATGGTCTGGCGATTTTTTGAGATAATTAATTATGCTGCTAATTAAAAGAATTCAGGCGTTCTTTCGTCTCCAGACGGCGGCTCCACATTTCAGCTTCGTCTTTGTAACCACGCTTACAAGCCTGGTCAGCCATGTAGGTTTTGCCACTGAAGAGTAGATCCAGAATATGCAGGGAGTCCATATCAGCAGTCTCAAAGGTGCCGCGGCAGGAGCCGCAGTAGCTGATGATGTGCTCCTGGTTGAAATCGCCTATACGACGGGTGTAGACACGCCGGTAGAGCTCAGGATCGGAGGAACAGACCATGCCCCCCACACCGCAGCAGCGAGTATTGCCTTTGGATTGTTCAATTTCCTTCCACGTATAACCCATTTGATCTAACACCCAGCGGATACTCTCATGGTGAGTAGGCTCGTCACGGGTGACACAGGAGTCATGGATATTGAAAACTACATCTGAACCGACACCAACACCCTGTGCACGATCGGGAATACCGATGAGATTGTGCATCAGATCCCAATAGGAAATGACTCTCTGATTTTTGGCAGTCTGCTTGAAAATTTTGAAGCAGGAGGGACAAACGGTGATAATGACTTCAGCACCCATCTCGTCTAACTTGTCGATGGCAATCTTGTTACGCTCATTAAATTTTGAAGTCTCACCCATGAAAGCGGAGACCTTACCACAGCATTGTAGCATGGCTCCGACATTTTCGTCACCCAGACATTCCTTGAGGTGACGAGTCACATTCTCAACAGCGGAGGGCGAATAGGCAGGAACAGTACAGCCGGGAACAAACACATATTTGGTTTTTTTCTTCTTGAGCACAGTTCTTGCTTTGGATGCACCGTTCACTACAGTACAGTATTCAGGAGAACATTCTTTCTCTTGACCAGTCTCGCTGGGCGCCAGTGCTTCCAAAGGAACAATTCCGTTGTTTTCCTCAGCAAATTCAGCTTTGAGAGCACGAAAGTTCTCTCTCAGGTCAAAAGAATGAGGACATTTCAAAGTGCACTGACTACACTCGTTGCAGGAGTAAGCAATCATGCGATCTACTTCGGTAGGACCTTTTTCCAGGTAATCTCGGAATAGTGCCTTGGGGCATTCGGTGAAGTCATTCAGCATAATGCATTCTTTCATGCAGAGTTTGCATTCACACTGGCGGCAGCGAGTAGCTTCTTCTTCGGCTTGTTCCTTGGTAAATCCCCTGGTAACCTCGCTAAAGTTTTTGTGACGGGATGCTACAGGAGTCGTTGGCATATCTACACGGCTACCGCTGACTGTGGCCCAGTCGGTGGGCATATCCAATTTGGTCTCATAGGTCCAGGTGTCTTTCAGTTCACGGCCCTCGATCAGACTTACGCCTTTGAGGTAGCGCAGGACAGACTGAGCGGCGCGGCGGCCGGTAGCCATAGCCTGGATCACAATAACAGACTCACCGGAAGCGTCACCGGCACAGAAGACCTTTTCATTGGTGGAGGATTGGAGTGTTAGCTTATCACATGTGAAGGTGGAGTTGGGGTGTTGCTCTAGGATTCCCTTGGCAAAGTCGCCTTCAACACCTTGGCCGATGGCAAAGATGATTGTGTCAACAACTAGCTCAACGGTATCATTCATATCATAGCTGGGAGCAAAACGCCCCTGATCGTCAAACATGGAGACACACTTGCACAGTGTGACACCGCAGACACGGTTATTTTCGTTTATATGAATCTTCTGGATCGCACGACTGGGAAGAATCTTAACCCCCTCTTCTGTAGCACCTTTGATCTCAGCAGTGGAAGCAGGCATAGCCTGAAAGTCTTCTTCAAGGCAGATGTCAGTGACTTTTTCTACGTTCCGGCACCGGGCAGCAGTACGGGCACAATCCATGGAAACATCGCCGCCGCCAATGACTAGAACAGACTTGCCAGCATCAGCTACGTTGCCGGTGAGAGCAGCTTCCTTCAAAAAGTCGATAGCACTGTAAATGCCTTCGGCATCCCAATGCTCAAGACTGTGATCGACACGACCTTGATGTTTGCCGACAGCAACCACAACGCTGTCGTAATCGCGGAGCAGTTGATCCATGGAAATATCCTTGCCGATCTCAGTACTCAGCCTGAAATCAATTCCCAGCATGTCCAGGTAGGTGATCTCGTGTTCCAGAATGTTCCGGGGGAGACGGTAAGCGGGAATGCCAACACGGGGCAGTCCGCCTCGGACGGGGAGTTTTTCAAATACAGTAACAGCACAACCACCTCGACGGAGGTCGAGCGCTGCCTGCAGACCAGAGGGACCGGAGCCGATGACGGCAACCTTCTTGCCGTTGGAAGGCTCGGTAGTGAGATCCCAATTTTCTTCTTGATCAAAGTTATCCGCGGCATAGCGTTTTAAGGAAGCGATAGCCATAGGGCTGTTGCCTTCGTTCCATTTACATTTCTTTTCGCACGGATGGGCGCAGATACGACCCAAGGTTGCAGGCAGGAACAGTTTCTCCCGGATTACTCGAATTGCATCCTCTCCTTTCCCTTCGCCAATGAGACGGACATATTCCTTGACATTGGTATGCATAGGGCAGGTAGCAACGCAGGCGGGAGTTTCCTCACCCATACAATCGTCTACGATTTTTTGCATATTTTTCAAAATTTCTTCACTTAGCATGATGTTTCCTCCTATAGTATGGTAAGCTTTGGATTTATTTCTTCTTTCGGAAAGCTGCAGGATCTACAGCAAAGATGAATACGCCCAGTACAATTACAATCCCCCAGATTATGAGATTAGAGGTGATCTGTGTTTTAAACAGCAGAGTGCTGAAAATAATGGTCCATAGAGCTGCAGTGCTGTTGAGGGCTGTACCCAATGCGGAGCCGATGAGATCCACGGCTTTGTACCAGGCAAGGTAAGTCAATGCACCGAGGATGGCAATGCCTGCATACTGCCAGATGAGCCCCTGTTTTACGATGACACCCGCCAAGGGGTAACCCTTGATGATGGGTAAGACAATAGCGCCGTAGGCAATTGTGGCAACAAAATAGCGCAGGCAGAGAAGCTGCTGGGGAGTAGCTTGAATATGGTCTTCGCCTTTAATATGCTTCATGGCAAAACCAATGATGACACCTTCCAGAGCCCATCCGAGAACAGCGATACCGGCGAAAAAAATCCCGAGCATGAAGGTATCAGGTACTTTAGTACTGGGCTTGAAGCTCAACATAAAGGAACCAAGGAGACTGATGCTAATGCCGATGATAGCGCGAATGGAAAGTTTTTCCTTGAGAAGGAAGTAAGAGAACACGGCACCGATACCAGGGTAAATGACGGAGATACTGGATGCATAAGGTGCTCCGGCAAATTTGATCCCCAGGAGATATGCACTCATACCGATAGGAGAACCGACTAGTGCAGCAATGGCGGTGGCAAGGCCTCGCTTGGTGTGGAATAAAACATGGAAGGTGTATCTAAGCTGCTTTTTCATAAGTAGAACTAGGGCGACCCAGATAAAGCAGAAGCTTTCATGGAAAAAGGCAGTGACCAGAGGTGAAAAGCTGAAAGTGGTTTCAGAGATACCGATAGCTGTTGCAACCTCCAGGTTTGCCAGAAAGGGAGTATTTCCTACTTGCTCTATGAAAATGCTGTCCAGACCCCAGAGAATCCCGAGCAGGATGCCTAGAAGAATTCCCTTTGTGTAGTTATTTGTTTTCATACGGTTATTCCTTTCTTTTTTAACAGATTGAGGTGGTTCTTTGTTTCCGGTCGATTACCTTACATCTGGTGCGCTCTTTTTCTATGGTTTTAAATTTGGGTTGACATTGGATTTAGAAAAACGGATAATACTGATATCGAATTGGAATAAGCCAATTAGGAGGTGCTTAGCGTGGGAGAAAGCTTTTTTAAATCTATCCAAAATTCCTGTCTGGAGGAATCTGGATTTTATTACACCATGTCCCTGATCAGTGGGAAATATAAGATGACAGTTCTCTATGCTCTGTCTGGTTACAAAGTGATGCGTTTCAATGAAATGCAGCGTTTTATCAAGATTATTTCCTATAAAACCCTCAGTGCAACTCTGAAAGAACTAGAAGCCGATCAACTGATCATTCGAACAGAATATCCTGAGGTTCCACCCAGGGTGGAGTATCGCCTGTCTCCACGAGGGGAGTCTTTAATCCCGATTCTCCAGCAACTGTGTCTTTGGGGGGAAGAGAACCAAATATAATGTTATAATTTCTGCGCCAGTTTCACTATTATATCAGGCTATAGTGGGGGATACCAGTACGCACTTGCAGGTAAGTGCTTACCTTGAGGTGAGTAAGAAAATTGATTTTGTGTAACTCAAGTGGAAAGTGATATTCAGAATGTTTAGAAAATTGTTTTAGCGAAGAGAAAATGCGAAAAAGGTGTTTATTATGAAAATTATTTTGTCACCGGCAAAGAAAATGAAGATCAATACAGAAGAGGCTTGTCTGGGAATGCCTGTTTTTATGAGGAATACAGAGCAGATCATGAAGGAAATACAGAAACTATCTTATGAAGAGGTGAAGGAACTGTGGGGGTGTAACGATGGAATTGCAAAACAGAATTATGAGCGCTTTGCGCAAATGGACTTGTATCACAGGCTGACTCCGGCGATTCTGTCTTATGAAGGAATTGCCTATCAGTATATGGCACCGTCTGTTTTTGAAGAGGGAGAGTTTGATTATGTACAGAAGAATCTTCGGATTTTATCCGCTTTTTATGGTGTATTGAAACCGATGGACGGTGTAACACCCTATCGCCTGGAGATGCAGGCAAAAGCGAAAATCGAGGGTACCTCCAATTTATATGAATATTGGGGAAATCAAATTTATCAAGAGATATTAGATGACAGTCGCACGATTTTGAATCTTGCATCCAAAGAGTATTCAAAAAGTATCGAAAAATATCTGCAGCCGGAAGATATATATATTACTTGTGTGTTTGGAGAATTATCTGGAGAAAAGGTGGTGCAGAAAGGGGTCTATGCCAAGATGGCAAGAGGCGAGATGGTACGTTTTATGGCAGAACATCGGATACAGGATCCAGAGGAAATAAAGCAATTTGACCGATTGGGATATCATTTTGATTCAGAAAGATCTGATGATCGAGAGTATATATTTGTGAAATTTTCTTAGAAAGATTTCTTTTATCCCTCCACAGAAAGCAGCAAAAGAAGATTCTGCGACAGATCTTTCTGGATGTGGTCTCAAATCTCAGGATTGCCATTTTTTCTTATGAATCAGATACAGTGGCAGACTGACAAAGAACATCCCACCAATGATATTTCCGATTGTAACAGGAAGAAAGTTCTGCAGGCTGTTAAGTGCATTTAAGCCGTTCAGCTGTTCGGAAGAGATATGGTAGATTTCTTGCGCTTTGGTAACATAGACAGGGTTGGCAGCAGCCATGATTCCGATGGGAATGTAGAACATGTTGGCTACACAGTGCTCAAATCCTCCGACTACAAAGGCACAGATTGGAAAAAAGATAGCCCAGACTTTTCCAATGATATCTTTTGCGGATGTGGCCATTAAGACTGCGAGGCAAACAAGGATGTTACATAAGATGCCGGATGAAATTCCTTGGAGTGGAGTGATTGCAAGTTTTCCAACAGCGATTTTGATACTATATGCACCTAGCAGCCCATCGGAGTAATTTAGATTTCCACTGAAAATTATGAGAAGATCAACAAGGAATGCACCGATGAAATTGCTGAAATATACAATGAAAAGATTGCGGATTAGTCCTCTACAGGTGGCTCTTTCTGCAAATACATTCATAATGATGAGGCAGTTACCGGTAAATAATTCTCCGCCTAAAAATACGATCAACATCAGTCCTACCGGGAAAATGACACCTGCCAAGGCTCTGGCTATACCGACATTTTCAATAGCATGTGCGGCGGTATTGCTTGTAGCACCTCCAAGTGCAATAAAGGCGCCAGCCATGATTCCTAGTAGGATCATTTTCCCTAGTGGAAGAGATGTTTTTCCTTCGCAGGCTTTCATATTTAATTCAATGATTTCTGATGGTGTATTAAAATGATTCTCCATTTCTATATCCTCATTTCTTTTTTGTTAAAATAATCACAGTACAAAACAATCTATATTATACTTGATATTTGTAGAAATGCAAGGAAAAATTCCTCTTTATATCTATGTGAATTTCTGTAGAAAAAAGTTTTTATGGATGGTATAATGGTTGCGGTCAAAATTTACATTTTATCTAAAGGAGAAAATCATGGAAAGTAAAAAAATCATTCAGGTAGAGGACAAGGTTCCTTTTCAACTGTTGTTGCCGCTCAGTATTCAGCATATGTTTGCTATGTTTGGCGCATCAGTATTGGTGCCATTCCTTTTTGGAATTAATCCGGCGATCGTGTTGTTTATGAATGGAGTCGGTACTCTTATCTTTATTTTTGTTACAAAGGGAAAAGCACCGGCATATCTGGGATCGAGTTTTGCGTTTCTGGCGCCGGCTGGGATTGTGATCAGTGAGATGGGATATGAATATGCGCTGGGAGGATTTGTTGCTGTTGGTTTTTGCGGATGCATCCTATCCTTTATTATCTATAAATGTGGTACAAAATGGATTGATATTGTGTTGCCAGCAGCGGCAATGGGCCCGGTGGTAGCGTTGATCGGTCTCGAATTGTCTGGATCCGCAGCAAGCAATGCAGGGCTTCTGGATGAGCAGATAGATATGAAAAATGTAATCGTATTTGGAGTGACGTTAGGAGTTGCGATATTCGGCAATATTCTTTTTCGTGGATTTTTATCTGTTGTTTCTATTTTGGTCGCCGTAATCGCGGGATATGTGGCAGCATTTTTTTGCGGAATTCTGGATTTTTCAAAAGTGGCGTCTGCGGCATGGTTTTCAATGCCGGATTTCCAGGTGGCAAAGTTCGATATGAGTGCAATTTTGATGATTCTTCCGGTACTGCTTGTGATTGCATCTGAGCATATTGGACATCAGGTTGTGACAAGTAAAATTATAGGACGAGATTTGATTGAAGATCCAGGACTGCATCGGTCTTTGTTCGGAGATAACTTTTCGACGATGTTGTCTGGTCTGATTGGTTCTGTGCCAACAACAACATACGGTGAAAATATTGGGGTAATGGCAATGACAAAAGTCTATAGCGTTCAGGTGATCGCAGGGGCAGCGATTCTCTCGATTATCTGTTCTTTTGTAGGAAAACTGTCTATGTTGATTCAGACGATCCCGGGGCCGGTGATTGGTGGGATATCCTTTTTGTTGTATGGTATGATCGGGGCATCCGGAATTCGTATTTTGGTAGATGCTAGAGTTGATTATGGACGTTCCAGAAATTTGACATTGACTTCTGTTGTTTTTGTAACTGGTCTGTCCGGAATTTCTGTGAAATTTGGAGATATTCGGTTGACAGGAATGGTGCTTGCAAGCGTAGTTGCTATGATATTAAGTTTTAGCTTTTATCTGTTGGATAAGGCAGAACTGACAAATGACAGAGTAGCAGAGTAGAATCAAAAATCAGGCGAGAAGTTTCTCGCCTGATTTTTGATTCTTATGAAATAAAAATATTTTTATCGTGTAAGTTTTGCAAATTATTGCAGGTCGGCTGTGTCCTTTGCTAAACAATATCATTTCTTTTGATATATCCGGGACGATCGGCATCACCGATGAGTTCTTTGGTGTGAAGGACAGAGGCGTGCTTATCAATTACATAATTTTCGATATGCACGTTTTCACCGATAACGACGTGCGGCAGTACAATACAGTTTTTGACCACAGCTCCGCTTTTGATCGTGCAGCCACGTCCGATTATGGAATTATATACCGTACCGTCAATGAGACAACCGTTGGAAACAACAGATTTCTTTATATCGGAATTATGGAAGTACTGCGTAGGACAGGAGTCGTTGGTTCGTGTATAAATTGGCCAGTCCTCTCTAAAAAGTGCCTGTGCATCTTTGTAGTCAATCAAAGATAGATTGGCATTATAGTAGCTCTTAAGATCTGTGATCGTCGCAAAATAGCCGCGGTGCGAAATCCCGCGAATATCCAGGTCTTCGCAGTGTGCGTCGACAATTTGAGGGAATGTGTACATGGAAGAAATTTTTTTTGCTTTTTTCACGAGGTTGATGAATAGTTCTCTTCTCATAACATAAGTGTCCATGAAAATATTTCTGGTTTTGGCAGTTCCACGGTTTTTCTCAATGGAAAGAACTCCCTTTTGTTTATTTAAGTTCAGAATATCGCAGTTGAGAAATGCATCTTTTGCATTGTCAACAGTGTGATATAATAACGAGATATCAGCATCAGAGTCGATGTGTGAATTTAATAATTCACAAAAATTTTCTGTGTAAATCATATAGCTCGGTGCAATCACAACATAAGGTGAAGTGGAATCTTCGATACATTCCATATTTTCTATGTATGCGGCAATGTCTGTGTCATAAAGAGTGTTTTCGATTCCGTTTTCAGAGAATAGAAGCTGTAGTTTGCCACGTTTGGAATTGATATTATAGTGTCGTCCGGTTCCGAGATGCTCAGTGAGAGAACGAGGGGCTCTATTGACATATACTTGAATCTTTTCAATGCCACTGTTGCTCATGTTTGAGATTGGAAAATCAATTGTGCGGTATCTTCCAAGGAAAGAAAATGCACCAATTGGACGATAATCCTGCATTCCTTCTACGTGAATATGATTTCCGGAAAAGTTAATAATTCCTAATGCTTTCATCTTATTCTTCCCCCTTTACACGTTTTGCAACAAGTTCAATGTGTGGACTGCCTGCGCTTCCGACAACAGCATCTTTGCCAATTTTTATATCATTGGCAACCAGTGCGCGGGTGACAATGGCACCTTCTGCAACTTCTGCTCCCGGCATCAGTACACTGTCGATGACTTTAGCACCTTCTGCAACTTTTGCGTTTGTAAAAAGAACAGAGTTCTTAACTTCACCGTTGATAGTACATCCCTGTGTAATAAATGCATTTTTAATATCTGCATTTGCGCCGATATAATGAGGCAAAGAGGTGACATCTTCTGTGTAAATTTTCCACGATGGATCATTTAGATCAAGAGCATTATTTTTATTTAGCAGATCCATGTTGGCTTCCCAGAGTGAATCGATAGTGCCGACATCCTTCCAGTAGCCTTTAAACTGAAATGCGCAAAGGCGTCTGTTATCTGCCAGAAGCGCTGGAATGATATCCTTTCCAAAGTCATGACTGGAGTCTGCATTTTTCATATCGGCAAGAAGCATTTTGCGGAGAATCTTCCAATTAAAAATGTAGATCCCCATTGACGCCAGATTGCTTTTGGGATTTTCAGGTTTTTCTTCGAATTCAACAATCATTCCGTTCTTATCAGTGTTCATGATACCGAAACGACTTGCCTCCTTCATAGGAACCTCGATTACTGCGATGGTGGCATCTGCATTATTCTCTTTGTGATGTTCAAGCATTTTTTTGTAATTCATTTTATAGATATGGTCTCCGGAAAGTATGAGCAGATATTCCGGTTCATACGCATCGATGAAGTCAATATTTTGAGAAATTGCGTCTGCGGTTCCGCGGTAAACGTCCAAATCACTGTCAGCTTTCTCTCGTGGTGGTAAAACGAATACGCCGCTGTCTTTTGCATCGAGCCCCCATCGATGTCCGGCAGCAACATAGCTGTTGAGCAATACAGATTCATATTGAGTCAGTACTCCGACAACATCAATACCACTATTGGCACAATTACTTAGTGGAAAATCGACAATACGGTACTTTCCGCCGTATGAAACTGCTGGTTTTGCAACTTTATTAGTCAGATCGTGCAGTCTGGAACCACGGCCGCCGGCCAAAATCATAGCTAAAACATTCTTATGTTTCATCAGTGAACCCTCTCTTTCATTCTTGATATTCTATATTATTTATTATACATTTTTTTGCGATTTTCTCCATATTTTTGTCAAAAAAATATAATAAATTTTTAGGGTGCATTTTTTCTCCAGATTTTTCATGTTTGAAGGTAACATATACATGTTTTAAGAGCAGCTTTCAATAGAAAATTATGGCGTATTGGGAATAGGTGTGATAGACTATAAGAAATTCATTATCCGGGAAATAGAGCATTGTGTCGGATGATTCGGATGTGAGTAAACAGTAATGGAGAATTGGAGAGGAGTTTGTATGAATTTTAATAAAGAAAATATGCGTCATATAAAAGAGTTGATCGTATTTACATTGGTGCTTTTAATTGCACTCTGGAAATATACACTCGTACTTGATATGCTTGGTTTTCTGGTAGACATCATATTTCCATTTTTGGTGGGCGGTGCGATTGCATTTGTATTAAATGTTCCAATGAGTTTTCTGGAACGGAATATTTTTCGACATGGAAAAGTATTATCTCAGAAACGATTGCAGAAAATGTCCAGACCATTGAGTCTGGTGATGACACTTGTGTGTGTGATGGGAATTGTTGTGGTTGTAATGTTTGTTGTCATTCCACAGTTGGGGCAGACTTTTGTGAGTCTGGGAAGAAATATCCGCGGATTTATGCCACAGGTGATCACGTGGCTGGAAGATTTGTTTGAAAATAATCAGGAGATTCTGGCACTGATCGGTGATATGGATATGAGTTGGGATAAAATGTTCAACAGTGTGATTAGTTTTTTTAAAAATGGTGTGGGTAATGTATTTGATTCTACGATTTCGGCTGCTACCAGTATTGTGAGCAGTGTGACTACATTTTTTATTGCCTTTGTTTTTGCTTGTTATATTTTACTGCAAAAAGAAAAACTTCATGTACAGGTGAAGAAGATTCTGTATGCATATCTGCCGAAAAATCAGGTGCAAAATATACAAGATATCTGTTCTTTGACATATAGAACGTTTTCTAATTTCCTGACTGGACAGTGTGTGGAGGCTATGATTCTTGGAACAATGTTTTTTGTGGTGATGGGAATGATCCGCATGCCGTATGCATTGCTAGTCGGTGTGCTGATCGCGTTTACTGCGCTGATTCCGATTTTTGGAGCCTTTATCGGATGTGCGGTAGGAGCATTCTTGATTTTCATGGTAGATCCGTGGAAAGCAGTTGGTTTCGTAGTGATGTTTTTAGTGCTACAGCAAATAGAAGGGAATTTGATTTATCCGAAAGTGGTAGGCAATTCTGTGGGGTTGCCATCGATCTGGGTGTTAGCGGCGGTCAGTGTTGGTGGTAGTCTGATGGGAGTAGTTGGCATGCTGATATTTATTCCACTTGTGTCCGTGCTGTATACGATTTTTCGCGGGGATGTGTACCGGAGACTTGGAGAGAAAGGGATTGAGGTGGAATCAAAGAAATAGGAAGAAAATCCGGCAATCATAGTGCAAAAGACTTGACTTTTATCCTGGGATTGTGATACAATTTTCAGGCGAATGGAAGTAGGTCTTTTTTTTATGCCTAAAATCAGATGGCTCGCAACCATCAGTAACACGTAGTAAAGCATATAAGAAGCGAGGTGGAAGTTGTGCGCACAAGAATTACATTGGAATGTACAGAATGCAAAAACCGCAATTATAACATGACCAAGGATAAGAAGAATCATCCGGAACGCATGGAAACCAAGAAGTATTGCAAGTTCTGTAAATCACACACACTGCACAAAGAGACAAAATAGTCGTTGGAAGGAAGTGGAAAGATGAGTGGAAATTCAGAAAAAGCTCAGAAGCCAAGCTGGTTCAAAGGACTGAAGGCAGAATTTAATAAAGTCGTTTGGCCGGACAAGAACACACTTGCAAAACAGACAACGGCAGTTGTTTCGGTCTCTGTATTACTGGGAGCGTTGATTGCAGTAATCGATGCAGTCCTGAAATATGGAATTGACTTGTTGGTGAAGTAATTGACCAGAGCAGAAAGGTGATTTTATGTCAGAGGCAAGATGGTATGTAGTTCATACCTATTCCGGGTATGAGAACAAGGTAAAAGCGAACATTGATAAGACAATTGAGAACCGTCACCTGGAAGAACAGATTCTGGAAGTGAGAGTACCGATGGAAGAAGTTGTTGAACTGAAAAATGGTGTCCAGAAGGTGAGCCAGAAGAAGTTGTTTCCGGGATATGTTATGATTCACATGATTATGAATGATGATACATGGTATGTAGTTCGTAATACCCGAGGTGTGACAGGGTTTGTAGGACCTGGATCAAAACCGGTTCCGCTGGAGGAAGAAGAGATGAGCCGCTTCGGAATCCATCAGGCAGATATCCAGTATGATTTTGAAATCGGCGATGTTGTGACTGTATTAAGCGGTGCATGGGAAGGTACTGTCGGTGCGGTTCAGACGATAAATCCGCAGAAGCAGAGCCTGTCTATCAATGTAGAATTATTTGGCCGGGAAACACCGGTTGAACTTAGCTTTTCAGAAGTAAAAAAGATGGATTAAAACCGTGGGAGGGATTTTATCCCGCCAATACCACAAGGAGGTAATGAAAATGGCAAAAAAAGTAGAAGGTTATATTAAGTTACAGATTCCGGCAGGTAAGGCAACTCCGGCACCACCGGTAGGTCCTGCTCTTGGACAGCATGGTGTGAATATCGTAGAGTTCACAAAGCAGTTCAATGCCAGAACAGCAGATCAGGGAGATTTGAT
This sequence comes from Schaedlerella sp., assembly GCA_020024595.1. Taxonomy (GTDB): domain Bacteria; phylum Bacillota; class Clostridia; order Lachnospirales; family Lachnospiraceae; genus Schaedlerella. The sequence goes on along the minus strand of JAHHTO010000001.1, from coordinate 44,333 downwards.
CATTCCTGTTGTTATTACTGTTTACAATGACAGAAGTTTCAGCTTCGTTACAAAGACACCACCGGCAGCAGTTCTGATTAAGAAAGCTTGCAATATCAAATCTGGTTCAGGTGTTCCGAACAAGAACAAAGTTGCAACAATTACAAAGGCTCAGGTAGAAGAAATCGCTAAGACAAAAATGCCTGACTTAAATGCTGCAACTGTAGAATCAGCAATGAGCATGATCGAAGGAACATGCCGCTCTATGGGAGTAACTGTAGTAGAGTAGTGTGTCGTATATATCGGGGACTTTATTTTCGTGTCCTGAGAATAAAGAAAGCGATATAGAGATGTAACAAAGTGAAATGAGTGGGAGGGGTTCGTTCCCGCAAATACCACAAGGAGGTTTATTAGAATGAAACGAGGAAAGAAATATATCGAAGCTGCAAAACAGATTGAAAGAGGGAATCTTTACGAAAAAGAGGAAGCAATCGCTCTGGTAAAAAAAGCAGCAGTTGCAAAATTTGATGAAACAATCGAAGCTCACATCAGAACAGGTTGTGATGGACGTCATGCTGATCAGCAGATCCGTGGCGCAGTAGTACTGCCGCACGGAACAGGTAAGACTGTTCGTATCCTTGTATTTGCTAAGGATGCAAAGGCTGAAGAAGCAAAAGCAGCAGGAGCAGATTTCGTAGGTGGAGATGAGTTGATTCCGAAGATTCAGAACGAGGGATGGCTTGACTTTGATGTGGTTGTTGCTACACCGGATATGATGGGTGTTGTTGGACGTCTTGGACGTGTACTTGGACCAAAGGGTCTTATGCCAAACCCGAAGGCAGGAACAGTTACAATGGATGTAACAAAAGCAATCAATGAGATCAAGGCTGGTAAGATTGAGTACAGATTGGACAAAACAAACATTATCCATGTGCCGATCGGTAAGGCTTCCTTTACCGAAGAGCAGTTAGCGGACAACTTCCAGACGCTTATCGATGCGATTATCAAAGTTAGACCGGCAGCAGTAAAAGGTCAGTATCTCAAGAGTGTGGTTCTTACATCTACAATGGGACCTGGCGTAAAACTGAATCCGATGAAGCTTCAGTAATCCGCAAAGGAAATAAATTATTAAAAATCCCCGCGGAGCTCTCGGTTTGAGCTTAGCGGGGATTTTTGGATCCATGGAGAGTATCTACCATGAATTCAAAAGTGCATCATTAAGTTATGAAAGCTATTTATGAAAGCTATTTTAGAAAAAATGCTTGACATTTTCCTATGGCAGTGCTAAACTAGTATAGAAATTGGCTGCCGAAGACAGCAGGTGCCGTTAGGCATAAGGACAAAACGCCTGCCGAGGAAGATACGAATTCTTTTGTGAAGAGCATTTGTAAACCTCTGTGTCTTTGACACAGAGGTTTTTATATAGTCTCTGGACGCAGTCATTTAAAATCTATAAGGAGGTGCACCAGGACGTGGCAAAAGTTGAATTAAAACAACCAATCGTAGCAGCTATCGCAGAAGACATCAAAGACGCTCAGTCTGTTGTTCTTGTTGATTACCGTGGACTTACAGTAGCACAGGATACAGAACTTCGTAAACAGCTCAGAGAAGCTGGGGTTATTTACAAAGTTTGTAAGAACACAATGATGAAAAGAGCATTCGAAGGAACTGAGTTCGCAGGTCTGGAAGAGTATTTAGAGGGACCAAGCGCACTTTGTGTGTCCAAGGATGATGCGACAGCTCCGGCAAGAATTCTTGCAGAGTTTGCTAAGACAGCAGAGAAACTGGAATTGAAGGCCGGTGTAGTTGAAGGAACTGTATATGATGTGGATGGCCTGAATGAATTGGCTAAGATTCCGGCAAGAGAAGTATTGCTTTCCAGATTGCTTGGAAGTATGCAGTCACCAATTACAAACTTCGCTCGTGTTATTAAGCAGATTGCTGAAAAAGACGGCGAAACTGTAGCTGAGGCTCCAACAGAGGAGTAAGATGTAGGGAATGCCATGAAAGACGGCAGGATACAAAGAAAAATATGAGCCGATCGCACAAAGAAAATAAGAATCGGTGGATAAAATTTTAAAAATGGAGGATATAGAAATGGCTAAATTGACAACAGCTGAAATGATTGAAGCAATCAAAGAGTTATCAGTATTAGAGTTAAATGAATTAGTAAAAGCATGTGAAGAAGAGTTTGGTGTATCTGCAGCAGCAGGTGTTGTAGTTGCAGCAGCAGGAGCAGAAGCTGGAGCAGCAGCAGAGAAAGATGAGTTTGATGTAGAGCTTACATCTGCAGGAGCTTCTAAGGTTAAAGTTATCAAAGTGGTTCGTGAAGTAACAGGACTGGGACTGAAAGAAGCAAAAGACCTTGTTGATGGTGCTCCGAAGGTGATCAAAGAGGGCGTTTCTAAGGCAGAAGCAGAAGAGCTGAAAGCTAAACTTGAGGCTGAAGGTGCAGAAGTTAACCTGAAATAATTTCATTGAATCATGAATGGATTGCAAATATCCATATGACGTTCAAGAAGAATACCGCAGATGATCATTTCGTCTGCGGTATTCTTAATATTTTGGGTAGTTTGGTGAAAGAGAATAGAACATGTGGAAATCAACTACCACAAAAATGAAAATATGTCAAGAGGTTTTTGGAGAAAATTCGGAATAACGGTTGACAGTGAAAAGAGTTTTATGCTATAGTAAAAAATGCGCTATTATGGAAAGGTATACCATGCGGTTCGCATTTTTATCGCAGCGTAGAACTCTTTTCATTATATATAGAGAATTTTGCGAAACGAAATTCTTGGACAGGGTAGTATGAATAGAAATTTCGCAGGGGCTTGTAACCCGCAAAAAAATAAATGAGGAGTGAAACGTCAATGGAGAAAAACAGAATTCGTCCCATCACAAACGGAAAAAGTTCGCGTATGAGCTATGCAAGGCAAAAAGAAGTATTGCAGATGCCGAATTTAATTGAAGTTCAGAAAGATTCTTATCAATGGTTTCTGGATGCCGGATTAAAAGAAGTGTTTGAAGATATTTCGCCAATTTCTGACTATAGTGGTCATCTGAGCCTTGAATTCGTAGATTTTACACTATGCGAAGATGATGTAAAGTACACGATTGAGGAATGCAAAGAGCGCGACGCAACTTACGCAGCACCTTTGAAAGTGAGAGTAAGACTTTATAATAAAGAAACTGATGAAATTAACGAACATGAGATTTTCATGGGGGATCTTCCGCTTATGACTGCAACAGGTACTTTTGTGATTAATGGTGCTGAACGTGTTATTGTAAGCCAGTTGGTTCGTTCTCCTGGAATCTACTATGCAATTGCACATGATAAAGTAGGGAAAGAATTATATTCTTCTACAGTGATTCCGAATCGTGGTGCATGGTTGGAATATGAGACAGATTCAAATGACGTATTTTACGTTCGTGTTGACAGAACAAGAAAAGTGCCGATTACGGTGTTGATTCGTGCACTTGGTATCGGAACAAATCCGGAAATCTTAGAACTGTTCGGTGAAGAACCTAAGATTTTAGCGAGCTTTGGAAAGGACGTTGCTGAGAACTATCAGGAAGGTCTGTTAGAGTTGTACAAAAAGATTCGTCCGGGTGAACCTCTTGCAGTAGACAGTGCAGAGAGCCTTATTACAAGTGTGGTCTTTGATCCAAGGCGTTATGATCTTGCAAAGGTAGGACGATATAAGTTTAATAAGAAGCTCATGCTTAAGAACCGGGTTGCCGGTCAGGTGCTTGCGGAGGATGTTGTGAGCAGGGTGACAGGCGAAGTGGTTGCGGAAAAGGGAATGAAGATTACAAGAGAGCTTGCTGATACTATTCAGAACGCGGCAGTGCCGTATATCTGGGTAGAGGGTGAGGATGAGTCCCGCAATATCAAGATTCTTTCTAATATGATGGTGGATCTGCAGTCTGTTATAGAGATTGACCCAGAGGAAGTTGGTGTGACAGAACAAGTATATTATCCTGTTCTGGAAGGAATTCTGGAAGAGTCTGCAGGAGACATCGACGAACTGAAACGAATGATCAAGAGAGATATCCATGATTTGATTCCAAAGCACATTACAAAGGAAGATATCCTTGCTTCTATTAACTACAATATTCATTTGGAATATGGTATGGGAAATGATGATGATATTGACCATTTGGGAAATCGTCGTATTCGTGCAGTCGGAGAACTGCTTCAGAACCAGTACAGAATCGGTCTTTCCAGATTGGAGCGTGTAGTTCGTGAACGTATGACTACTCAGGATCAGGAAGGGATTTCTCCACAGACGTTGATTAATATTAAGCCGGTAACAGCAGCGGTGAAGGAATTTTTTGGTTCCTCCCAGCTATCCCAGTTCATGGATCAGAATAATCCGCTTGGTGAGTTGACACACAAGAGACGTCTGTCTGCGTTGGGACCAGGAGGTTTGTCTCGTGACCGTGCCGGATTTGAGGTTCGAGATGTACACTATTCTCATTATGGAAGAATGTGTCCAATCGAGACACCTGAAGGACCGAACATCGGTCTGATCAACTCGCTTGCATGCTATGCGAGAATCAACCAGTACGGTTTTGTTGAGGCTCCATACAGAAAAATCGATAAGACGGACTCAGTAAATCCGGTTGTTACAGAAGAAGTTGTATACATGACGGCTGATGAAGAAGATAATTATCATGTTGCACAGGCGAATGAGCCTTTAGATGAAGAAGGACATTTTATCCATAAGAATGTATCCGGTCGTTATCGTGAGGAGACGCAGGAATACGAGAGAAATAAGTTTGATTATATGGACGTTTCTCCGAAGATGGTATTCTCGGTGGCAACAGCATTGATCCCGTTCTTGGAAAATGACGATGCCAACCGTGCGTTGATGGGATCAAACATGCAGCGTCAGGCAGTGCCGCTCTTGACAACAGAAGCGCCGGTAGTCGGAACAGGTATGGAAGTAAAATCAGCTGTTGACTCCGGTGTGTGTATGGTTGCAGAACAAGGTGGTGTTGTAGAAAGTTCTACTTCTACAGAGATTACGATCAAACAGGATGACGGTGCGAAGAAGACATATAAGCTCACAAAATTCTTAAGAAGTAACCAAAGCAACTGCTACAATCAGAGACCGATTGTGGATAAAGGTGAGCGAGTTGAGGAAGGACAAGTAATTGCGGACGGTCCGTCTACATCTATGGGAGAGATGGCACTTGGAAAGAACCCTCTGATCGGATTTATGACATGGGAAGGTTACAACTACGAGGATGCTGTTTTGCTGAGTGAGAGATTGGTACAGGATGATGTTTATACCTCTGTTCACATTGAAGAATATGAGGCAGAGGCACGTGATACCAAGCTAGGACCAGAGGAGATTACAAGAGATATTCCGGGTGTTGGAGATGATGCTCTGAAAGATTTGGATGAAAGAGGAATTATCCGGATTGGAGCAGAGGTTCGTGCCGGAGACATTTTGGTTGGAAAAGTAACGCCGAAGGGAGAAACAGAACTGACAGCGGAAGAAAGACTGTTGCGTGCGATTTTTGGTGAGAAAGCACGTGAGGTCAGGGATACTTCTCTGAAAGTACCGCATGGTGAATATGGTATTGTTGTGGATGCAAAGGTATTTACAAGAGAGAATGGCGATGAGCTGTCTCCGGGAGTGAATCAGTCCGTACGCATCTATATTGCACAGAAGAGAAAAATTTCTGTTGGAGATAAGATGGCTGGTCGTCATGGTAATAAGGGTGTCGTTTCCCGTGTGCTTCCGGTAGAAGATATGCCATTCCTGCCGAATGGCCGTCCGTTGGATATTGTGTTGAATCCACTTGGTGTACCATCTCGTATGAATATCGGTCAGGTGTTGGAAATTCATTTGAGTCTTGCAGCCAAGGCACTTGGCTTTAATATTTCGACCCCGGTTTTTGATGGTGCGAACGAGATTGATATTATGGATACTCTGGATTTGGCAAATGATTATGTCAATCTGGATTGGGATGAATTTGAGAAGAGACACGGTGAAGAATTGCTTCCCGAAGTGCTTCAGTATCTATCCGATAATAGAGAACACAGAAAGCTTTGGAAAGGGGTACCACTTTCAAGAGATGGTAAGGTGCGCCTGAGAGATGGACGTACAGGTGAGTATTTTGACAGTCCGGTTACCATTGGACACATGCACTATCTGAAGCTGCATCACTTGGTAGATGACAAGATCCATGCACGTTCTACCGGTCCGTACTCTCTTGTTACACAACAGCCTCTGGGTGGTAAAGCACAGTTTGGTGGACAGCGTTTTGGAGAGATGGAAGTTTGGGCACTGGAGGCGTATGGTGCATCCTATACGTTGCAGGAAATTCTGACTGTGAAGTCTGATGATGTTGTTGGACGTGTGAAGACTTATGAGGCAATTATCAAAGGTGAAAATATTCCAGAGCCTGGTATTCCGGAATCATTTAAGGTACTTTTGAAAGAATTGCAGTCTCTTGCTCTGGACGTGCGCGTACTTCGCGATGACAATACAGAAGTAGAGATTATGGAAACTGTAGATTACGGCGAGACAGATCTTCGCTCGATCATCGAAGGAGACAGAAGATATCGTGATGAGAAAGAGTCTTACGGAGAACATGGATATACCGAACAGGAATTTGTGGACGGTGAGTTAGAAGATGTAGAACCGGAAGAGGATGATTTCGACGACAGTGAAACAATCGAATTCGATGAGTATTATGAAGATGAAGAATAGGAGGAGCCAACTTTATGTCAAATAACAATGAACAACAAAATCAGCCGTTAACATTTGATGCAATTAAAATCGGTCTGGCTTCACCGGAGAAGATTCTGGAATGGTCAAGAGGTGAGGTTACCAAGCCGGAGACGATCAACTATAGAACACTGAAACCGGAAAAAGACGGTCTTTTCTGTGAAAGAATTTTTGGACCTAGCAAAGACTGGGAGTGTCATTGTGGAAAATATAAAAAGATTCGTTATAAAGGCGTAGTTTGTGATCGATGTGGTGTTGAAGTTACTAAGGCAAGTGTGCGTCGTGAACGTATGGGACATATCGCTCTGGCGGCACCGGTTTCTCATATCTGGTATTTTAAGGGAATTCCGAGCCGTATGGGACTGATTCTGGATATCTCTCCGAGAACTTTGGAGAGAGTCCTCTACTTTGCCTCTTATATTGTACTTGACAAGGGAGAGACCAGCCTGCAGTATAAGCAGGTACTTTCTGAGGCAGAGTATCAGGAAGAAAGAGAAAAATGGGGAAGAGGCTTTCGTGTAGGTATGGGAGCCGAAGCAATACAGGAACTGCTTCAGGCAATTGACCTGGAGAAAGAATATGCAGAACTCCAAGACGCACTGGAAAATTCGACAGGACAGAAGCGAGCAAGAATCGTGAAACGTCTGGAAGTCGTGGAAGCATTCCGGGAGTCCGGAAATAAGCCAGAGTGGATGATTTTGAATGCAATCCCGGTGATTCCGCCGGATCTTCGTCCGATGGTGCAACTGGATGGAGGACGTTTTGCAACCTCAGATTTAAATGATTTGTACAGAAGAATTATCAACCGTAATAACCGTTTGAAGAGACTTCTGGAACTTGGTGCACCAGACATTATTGTGCGCAATGAGAAACGTATGCTTCAAGAAGCGGTGGATGCATTGATTGATAATGGACGTCGTGGGCGTCCGGTTACGGGACCGGGAAACAGAGCATTGAAGTCTCTGTCTGATATGTTGAAAGGAAAATCCGGACGTTTCCGTCAGAACCTGCTTGGAAAGCGTGTTGACTACTCTGGACGTTCCGTTATTGTCGTTGGACCGGAATTGAAGATTTATCAGTGTGGTCTGCCGAAAGAAATGGCAATCGAGCTATTTAAACCGTTTGTTATGAAGGAATTGGTAGCAAATGGAACAGCGCATAACATTAAAAATGCAAAGAAAATGGTGGAGAGACTTCAGCCGGAGGTATGGGATGTACTCGAGGAAGTGATCAAAGAACATCCGGTTATGCTGAACCGTGCTCCTACGCTGCACAGACTTGGAATTCAGGCATTTGAGCCAATTCTGGTAGAGGGTAAAGCAATCAAGCTGCATCCGCTTGTATGTACTGCTTATAATGCTGACTTTGATGGTGACCAAATGGCGGTACATGTGCCGTTATCTGTAGAAGCACAGGCTGAGTGCCGGTTCCTGCTTCTTTCTCCAAACAATCTGTTGAAGCCGTCAGATGGTGGTCCGGTAGCGGTTCCTTCGCAGGATATGGTACTTGGAATCTACTACCTGACACAGGAGAGATCAGGAGTAAAAGGCGAGGGTATGTTTTTTAAGAATGTCAGTGAAGCAATTCTGGCATATGAGAACGGATATATCACACTGCACTCCAAAATCAAAGTCCGTGTAAGTAAGATGATGCCGGACGGAGAAGAGATGACTGGTGTGATCGATGCAACGCTGGGACGTCTTCTGTTCAATGAGATCATTCCGCAGGATTTAGGGTTTGTAGACCGTGAGGTGGAAGGAAATGAATTGAAGCTGGAAATTGACTTCCATGTAGGAAAGAAACAGCTGAAACAGATTCTGGAAAAAGTTATCAATACACATGGTGCGACACAGACTGCAGAAGTGCTGGATGATGTAAAAGCTATTGGATATAAGTATTCTACAAGAGCGGCGATGACAGTATCTATTTCTGATATGACCGTTCCACCGCAGAAGCCACAGATGATTCAGGAAGCACAAGATACTGTAGATAAGATCACAAAGAACTACAAACGTGGTTTGATCACGGAAGAGGAGCGCTACAAAGAAGTTGTTGAGACATGGAAGAATACAGATGATAAGCTGACAGAAGCACTTTTGTCTGGTCTGGATAAGTACAATAACATCTTTATGATGGCGGATTCCGGAGCCCGTGGTTCTGACAAGCAGATTAAACAGCTTGCAGGTATGCGTGGATTGATGGCAGATACAACAGGACGTACGATTGAGTTGCCGATCAAGTCTAATTTCCGTGAGGGACTGGATGTATTGGAGTATTTTATGTCCGCGCATGGTGCTCGTAAAGGTCTGTCTGACACAGCGCTTCGTACAGCCGACTCTGGTTACCTGACAAGGCGTCTTGTAGATGTATCACAGGAACTGATCATCCATGACAGTGACTGTGTGGAAGGAACAGGCAAAGAGATACCGGGAATGTATGTAAAAGCATTCATGGACGGAAACGAAGAGATTGAGAGTCTTCAAGAACGTATCACAGGACGTTTTTCTTGTGAGGACATTAAGGATAAAGATGGTAAAGTAATCGTAAAAGCAAATCATATGATTACACCGAGACGTGCTGAGAAGGTCATGAAAAAAGGCGTAGATGAGAATGGAAATCCGCTTGAAAAAGTTAAAATCCGTACGATACTGACATGTACTTGTAAGAATGGTGTGTGCTCCAAGTGCTATGGAGCCAATATGGCGACCGGAGAGGCAGTACAGGTCGGAGAGGCTGTAGGAATCATTGCTGCACAATCTATTGGTGAGCCGGGTACACAGTTGACCATGCGTACATTCCATACAGGTGGAGTTGCCGGTGATGATATCACACAGGGTCTTCCTCGTGTTGAGGAGTTGTTTGAGGCTAGAAAGCCGAAGGGACTTGCGATTATTACAGAGTTTGCAGGAACTGCAACTCTAAGTGATACAAAGAAAAAGCGAGAAGTTATCGTAACAAATTATGAAACCGGAGAGTCTAAGGCGTATCTGATTCCATATGGTTCACGCATCAAGGTGCAGGACGGACAGGTACTTGAGGCTGGTGATGAACTGACAGAAGGTAGCGTAAACCCGCATGATATCCTGAAAATCAAAGGACTTCGTGCAGCACAGGATTATCTGCTGCGTGAAGTACAGCGTGTATATCGTCTGCAGGGTGTAGAAATCAATGATAAGCATATCGAAGTAATTGTTCGTCAGATGCTGAAAAAGATTCGTGTCGAAGAAAACGGAGACAGTGAATTCCTTCCGGGCAGCATGGCTGATGTACTGGAATTCAATGAAGTGAATGAACAGTTGATAGCAGAAGGAAAAGAGCCTGCAACAGGAGAGCAGATTATGCTTGGTATTACGAAGGCTTCTCTGGCAACAGATTCCTTCCTCTCAGCGGCTTCTTTCCAGGAGACAACAAAGGTTCTGACAGAAGCGGCGATCAAGGGTAAAGTTGACCATTTGATCGGCCTGAAGGAAAATGTTATTATCGGTAAGCATATTCCGGCTGGTACAGGTATGAGAAAGTATCGTGATGTGTGTTTGAATACAGATCAAAAGAATCAGAAGGAAATGCTTGAATTGCTGGAGGAAGAGGAAACAGCGATTTTAGACGAAAGAACTGTGGAAGAAGCAGAGATACAGCAAGAGATTACTCTTACAGAAGAATAGAGAACTAATAACCTGATATATACACTTAAATCAGAAGAATGGGAAAGCTGCTGTCAGAAAGATAGCAGCTTTCTTTTTTGATTTTAATGTGAATTTTTGTATATACTAAAAAATCATTAGCACATCTAAAAAATATTTAGATATACGAATCAGAATCTGTAAAAACGTAGTAAAAATTAAAAAAAGAAATGCTGACATCTGTAAAAATGCAAGATTTATAATTACCACTTGCAAAAGAAATATAGAACAGGTATAATAAAGAGAGAATGAGCGAACTTGAGTAAGATGAGTTGAGCTCTTTTTTGCTGACAGACGTAAAAATGGATCTTGAGGCAATGGGGAATATTTATTTACAGGAGGATGAAAGTATGGAAAAGTGGATGATTCTCGTTCCGACTGCAGCCGTGTTGGCGCTTGTATTTGCAGTGTATCTGGCAATGAAAGTCAGTAGGCAGAGTGTAGGAACGGAGAAAATGAAAGAGATCTCTGGTGCGATTGCAGAGGGGGCTCGAGCATTTTTGACAGCAGAGTATAAGATTCTCGTGATTTTTGTAGCTGTCCTATTTATATTGATTGGTGTTGGGATTGGTAGCTGGGTAACAGCTGTCTGCTTCGTAATAGGAGCATTGTTCTCCACGATCGCAGGGTACTGTGGAATGACCGTTGCGACAAAAGCAAATGTGAGAACTGCAAATGCAGCAAAAGAAAGTGGTATGAATAAAGCACTTTCCATCGCCTTTTCCGGTGGAGCGGTTATGGGAATGTGTGTAGCCGGTCTGGGTGCGTTGGGCGTGAGTCTTGTATATATCATTACAAAAAATGTTGATGTATTGTCAGGATTCAGTCTTGGTGCGTCTTCAATTGCACTTTTTGCTCGTGTAGGAGGCGGTATTTATACAAAAGCTGCTGATGTTGGAGCTGACCTGGTAGGTAAGGTTGAAGCGGGAATTCCAGAAGATGATCCACGCAATCCGGCGGTAATTGCAGATAATGTTGGTGACAATGTCGGTGATGTTGCCGGTATGGGAGCAGACTTGTTTGAGTCATATGTAGGTTCGCTTGTGTCTTCGCTGACGCTTGGAGCAGTTGTGGCTGCGGCAGCAGGCGTCCTGTATCCACTGGCAATTGCAGCCTGTGGTCTTGTGGCATCTATCATTGCTACATTCTTTGTAAAAGGCGATGAGAATGCAAATCCACAGAAGGCACTTACGAGAGGTAGTTATGTGTCTGCGGCATTGGTCATCATTGCATCTCTGGTATTAAGCCAGATCGTGTTTGGCAATATGAGGGCAGCGATCGCAGTAATCGCAGGTCTGGTAGTCGGGGTGGTTATCGGTAATGTAACAGAGTATTATACATCTGCAGATTATAAGCCGGTAAAAAAGATTGGTGAGCAGTCGGAGACAGGCCCGGCAACAACGATTATCAGTGGTATTGCAGTTGGTATGCAATCCACAGCGATTCCGTTGCTTCTGATTTGTGTAGGTATCTTTGTTGCTTTCCAGGCAAACGGTCTGTATGGGATTGCATTGGCGGCAGTAGGTATGCTTTCGACAACAGGAATTACAGTGGCAGTTGATGCTTATGGACCGATTGCTGATAATGCAGGTGGTATTGCAGAAATGGCAGGATTGGATGAATCTGTTCGTGAGATCACAGATAAGCTTGATTCGGTAGGAAATACAACGGCAGCGATGGGAAAGGGATTTGCGATCGGCTCTGCTGCTTTGACAGCACTGGCATTGTTCGTTTCTTATGCAGAAGCTGTAAAACTGGACGCAATCAATCTGTTGGATCATAAAGTTATCATTGGTATTTTTATCGGCGGTATGCTGACATTCCTGTTCTCTGCGTTCACTATGGATTCGGTCTCTAAGGCGGCATATAAAATGATCGAAGAAGTAAGGCGTCAGTTCCGCGAGAAACCGGGAATCATGGAGGGAACTGAGAAACCGGATTATACATCCTGTGTCGGAATTTCGACAACAGCAGCGTTACATGAGATGTTGTTACCGGGATTAATGGCGGTTGCTGTTCCAATCCTTGTCGGTGTTGTGCTTGGTGTAGATGCACTTGGCGGATTGTTGGCGGGTGCGCTGGTAACAGGTGTGCTGATGGCAATCTTTATGTCAAATGCCGGCGGCGCATGGGATAATGCAAAGAAATATATTGAGACGGGAAATCACGGCGGAAAGGGTAGTGAGGCTCATAAAGCAGCAGTTGTTGGAGATACAGTCGGAGATCCGTTTAAAGATACATCAGGACCATCTATTAACATCCTGATTAAGCTGATGACCATTGTTTCACTTGTATTTGCACCGCTTTTCCTTTCTATTGGTGGATTATTATAAATGATATGATACAAAATGATATATACTTTAAGTTATAGCGTATATGAGAGAAGAAAAATAGTTCCTGGCTAAATAATGTAAGTACCGACCCCCAAAAGTTAGAAGCGAAGTCTAACTTTGGGGGTCGTTTTAGTACAGAACCTAGCCAGGAACTTTCCTGTTTTCTAAGAATCTAGAATTAAAAATTAATTTTTATATTTCTTTTCCATTTTTGTATTTTTCTACCACATGCTGAATACGTTCACTTGGATTCAGAATTGTGCTAATGGAGCCGTCGTGGTTCAGTGTATCAATCAGTAATGCAATATATTTACTCATGTCACAATTGATATAGTATGGTTTGGATAGAAGAGTCGGGGTCTGGTAAATCAGGTTCGTGGTCAGGATGCCGTTCAGAATACCATCTTCATAAGCTTGGTCAAATTTCTCCATCCCATTGGTAAATAGGCCGAATGTTGCAGCAGCATAGATTCTTCTCGCTTTGCGTTGTTTCAACTGTTTTGCAACATCAAGGATGCTGTCACCAGAGGAAATCATGTCATCGATAATGATAACATCCTTTCCTTCTACAGAACTTCCCAGGAATTCATGAGCTACGATAGGGTTACGCCCATCGACAATACGAGTATAGTCGCGGCGTTTATAGAACATACCCATGTCCAGTCCAAGTACATTGGCAAGGTAGATTGCACGGGCGGTAGCACCTTCATCCGGGCTGATTATCATCATGTGATCGCTGTCAATCTGTAAATCCTTGACGCGATGAAGGAGTGCTTTGACAAATTGGTATGCAGGTGTCACAGTCTCGAATCCATTCAAAGGAATGGCGTTTTGTACACGTGGATCATGTGCGTCGAATGTGATGATGTTATCTACTCCCATACGAACCAGTTCTTGAAGTGCAAGGGCACAGTCCAAGGATTCGCGACCGCTGCGCTTATGCTGACGGCTTTCATACAAAAATGGCATGATAATGTTAATTCTTCTGCCCTTTCCGCCGACCGCTGCAATAATACGCTTTAAGTTCTGGAAATGGTCATCTGGTGACATGTGATTGATATTACCGGAAAGCGAATAAGTAATATTGTAGTTTAGGACATCCACCATAAGATAAATATCTTTTCCGCGGACAGATTCACTGATCAGTCCTTTTGCTTCTCCGGAACCAAAACGAGGAACTTTTGAATCAATAATGAAAGTATCTTGTACATATCCATTAAACACAACATCATCTTTATACTGATGTGCACTTTCTTTTCTCCATTTTACAAGGTAGTCATTGACTTTTGCACCAAGTTCCTCACATCCGGTAATGGGAATCAATCCCAATGCACCTACCGGAATATTTTCTAAGTTTCGTTCGCTTCTTCGCAGCATTATAATTCGTCCTCCCTGTTTTGTAATTTCTTTTTGATTCGTATATCGTCACCAATGATTTTAAGTAAGATATAGTTACTTGTAATTCTGGAAAATAGTCGCTCTGTATATAAATCGGCTAATGCGTCTAGAGATAGATTTGTTGAAATGACAGTGGAATGTCTGTTGAGTAATCGTTCGTTAATGCAGGAAAAAAACTGCGAGGAAACAAACGAATTTGTATATTCTGTTCCAAGATCATCAATAATTAATAAATCACAGTCATAGATAAACTCATGCATATTATGTGCATCTGCATCATTTTTATCAAATGCATGATGGGCAAGTGTATTGAAGAGAGCAGGGGCAGAAAAATATAGAACTGAAAATCCTGCTTCAATCAGGTTTTGGGCTATGCAATTGGAAAGAAATGTTTTGCCAACGCCTACATCTCCGTAAAGAAATAAGTTGTTGTATTCTGTTCCGAATGTCTGGGCAAATTCGAGACAAACTCGGTAAGCTTCTTCGATCACCTCTCTGGCAGAACGCCCGGATTTGGGATCGATAAAGTTTTCGGAGTAATAATCTGTTGAAAAGGTGTCAAAATTTTCAAGTGAAAGAACTTCGGAAAGATTTGACTGGCTATATAGAAGCTTACTGACAGCCTTTTTGAAACAATGACACTTTTGACCATTGATATAACCGGTATCTTTACAATCGTTACATTCATAGACCGGTTCCAGATATTTTGCCGGAAAACCGGCGGATTTTAAAAGTTCCTCTTTGCGGCTTCTCAGAATTGCAAGTTCTTTTTTTAGAGAAGCAACAGCGCTGTCATCACCGTTTAAAAGTTTTTTTCCATATTGAACGGAAAGAATAGAAATAGATTCATCCAGAGTTTTGAACTCCGGGAGTTGTTTGTATACTTCCTCGAAATGTCTGTTTAGAATGTCATTGCTTTTAAGCTGTTTCTGTTCATAGCTCCGCATGATTGCCTGATATTGTGAATTTTTTAACCTCACGGGAAAAACTCCTTTAATTACTATTTAATAATCGTTCTTCCAGAGAGTCCATATCATAGGAACGTCGTTCAAAATTATTTGAATTTCTAGATGGTGATTTTGAACGGGACACAGCTGATTTTTTAGAAACTTTTTCTTTCTGAAAAGCTGTATCAAGAGTGGAGATATCACTCAATGTATGAACTCCTGCTTGTTGCCAGTTTTGCAAAATTGTATCAGCATATTCAAAGCTGGGTTGATGGGTTGCCATAATAGTTCTGTTACAGGCTTCCTGAATGATATCCAGTGTAAAACCAAAATCTTCAGTCCATTTTCGAATGAAATTGAGTTCCGTATCAGCAGCACCGCGGTTTTTGATACCGAATGCATTTAATACGGTATAACAGTTTTTATTATAGGTATTGGAATGAAGTCGAGCCTGCTTGACACTTCGGATGCCCTCGTCATACCAGGAAAGGGCAATCTTTTGAATATAATGAATACTTTTGTGCCCGTTTTCGACGCAGGACTCAATTAGATATTCAATTAAATCAGCAGGCATCTCCAATGTGTCATAAAAATATGTAATGGTATCCATATCAGTTTTGGACAATGTTTTGCCAAGATACTGCTCTGCGATAAAGAGCAGGGACTTTAATTCCTTTTGAGCTTTAAAAGAACTGAGAGGAATCGCCTTGGAAGCAGGCGTTTCAACAGTTTGTTCAAAAGAAACATCAGAGATTTCTTGAGAAGCAGAAGAATCTGAAAACTCTGTAGAAATTGTACTGGTTTGTGAACAAGAAGTGTCGGAACACACCTGCTCTAATGCAAGACCTGAAATCTTACCGTCAGCATCCTTTTCCAAACTTAACAAACCTTCTGATTCCCAATAACGAAATGCTCGTAATACATCCCGTTCTGTATGATCCAGACAATCTGCAATCATGGAAATAGTAAGTGCAGGACAAGGAACATTCAGGTGTCTTAGTAAAAAAAGATAAACTTTCACAAATTCACCATTTGCCTTACTCATATAACAATCGATAAAATCATTGGAAACCAAAGTTGCATTTGTCTGATATTTATTCTTTAATTTTAATGTTTTCATAATCTTGTTCCTGCCCTTAATGCTTCATTGTTCTTGTTGCGTAAAGGTATTATAGCATCTAAAACTATTAATACAAAGCACTTTTTTGTGGAAAGAGCAGGTTTTTTGTAGATAACTCTGTGTGGAAAATGTGAATAACTTTTATTTCAGCAAGTCTTCTCCAATGTTTACAACATCTCCGGCACCCATAGTTATCAACAAATCTCCAGAAGAACAATTCTCTTTTACAAAAGCTTCAATTTCTTTAAAACTTTGGAAATAGTATGCATCGGTTCCAAGGCGGGCTGCTTCTTCTGCCAGTGACTTGGAGGAAACACCAAGGGTATCTGTCTCACGGGCTGCGTAAATATCAGCAAGTATGAGATGATCTGCCTGAGAAAGTACTTCTGCAAATTCGTGGAAAAATGCTTTTGTTCTTGTGTACGTATGTGGCTGGAAGATACACCACAGTTCATTATGTGGATAATTTTTTGCTGCATTCAGCGTCGCTAGTATTTCTGTTGGGTGATGTGCATAGTCGTCGATGATGGTAACACCGTTCAGAGTACCTTTATATTCAAATCTGCGATCGGTTCCGGTAAAGGCAAGAAGTCCGGCCTTGATCGTATTCATCGGAATGCCAAGGTATTCTGCTGCCGCAATGGAAGTCAGGGCATTGGATACATTATGGCATCCTGGTACGGACAGTACAATGTGTTCCGTGTTTTTTCCAGATTTAATCAAATCAAAGGAAGCAAGCCCTTTTTCATCAAAGCTGATGTTCTTGGCACTGTAGTCGAAATCAGAAGAAGAACCACAGGTCAAAATCTTACAGTCAAGTCCCTCGCAGAGTTCCTTATAGTCTTTGATATCCCCATTGATAATCAATACTCCGTCAGCAGGAAGCAGAGCTGCAAACTGATGGAAAGAATGCCGGATATCTTCCAAATCTTTAAAGAAGTCCAGATGGTCTTCTTCTATATTTAATATGATACCGATTTTTGGGAAAAAGTTCAGGAAGCTGTTGGTGTATTCGCATGCTTCTGTAATAAATATTTCGGAATGACCCACTCGGATGTTACCGCCGATCGCCTGAAGAATGCCGCCGACAGAGATTGTTGGATCCAGGTCACCTGCAAGTAAGATGTGGGAGAGCATGGATGTGGTAGTTGTCTTTCCGTGAGTTCCCGATACAGCGATCGGAGTTTTGTAATTTTTCATAAGTTGCCCCAGAAGTTCAGCACGGGTCAACATTGGAATCTTTTTGGCGACAGCTTCAATCAGCTCCGCATTTTCACGGTTGATTGCTGCGGTATACACAACACAGTCGATTCCGTCAATAATATTGGAAGCTTTCTGACCATAAAAAATAGTAGCACCAAGCTGTTCCAGTTTTTTTGTGAGAGGAGATTCCTTCGCATCTGAACCGGATACTTTAAAATTCTCTTCTAAAAGAATCTCTGCAAGACCGCTCATACTGATACCGCCGATGCCGATAAAGTGAATGTGAATTGGTTTTTGAAAGTCAATTTTATACATAAATGTGTCCCTTCTTTTGAAAATTTTCAAATTCAGTCATAATTGAAGTTTGCTAAGTATATTATACTATATATGAGAAAAAATGAAAGAAGTTCTTTTTGTATAATATAAACAAAAAGAGAAGAATTTTAACTAAAGATTTGTGAAATATATTCACATATTTAAAAAATATGGTATAATAAGTTTATTCAACTAGAAAAGGGGTGACATCATGGTTAAGAAGGAAATGATTGCCATGCTGCTTGCAGGTGGACAAGGCAGTCGGTTGGGGGTTCTGACTGCGAAGGTGGCGAAGCCTGCTGTGGCTTTTGGCGGGAAGTACCGGATTATCGATTTCCCACTCAGTAACTGCATTAATTCGGGAGTAGATACTGTCGGTGTGCTGACACAATATCAGCCATTACGATTGAACACACATATCGGAATAGGGATTCCGTGGGATTTGGACCGCAATGTAGGAGGTGTATCTATCCTCCCTCCATATGAGAAGAGTACGAATAGTGAGTGGTATACCGGAACAGCGAATGCGATTTACCAGAATCTGGACTATATACAGGGATTCAATCCAGATTACGTGTTGATTCTTTCAGGAGACCACATTTACAAAATGGATTATGAGGTAATGCTGGATTTTCATAAAGCAAAAAAGGCGGATGTAACGATCGCGGCAATGCCGGTGCCTATGGAAGAGGCCAATCGTTTTGGGATTGTGGTGACAGATTCGGAGAACGAGATTCGAGAATTTGAGGAGAAACCAGAGAAACCCAGCAGCAATCTTGCTTCTATGGGGATTTACATATTCAGTTGGCCGGTATTAAAGGATGCATTGATTCAGCTTTCCGGTCAACCAAATTGTGATTTCGGGAAGCATATTATCCCATACTGTCACTCAAAAGGTCAGCGATTATTTGCATATGAATACAATGGATACTGGAAAGATGTAGGCACTTTGAACTCATACTGGGAAGCAAATATGGAATTGATCGATATTATCCCAGAGTTTAATCTATATGAAGAATTTTGGAAAATTTATACCAATAGTGCGAATCTTCCACCGCAGTATATTTCAGAACAAGGGGTAGTAGATCGTTGCATTATCAGTAATGGGACAGAAGTGTATGGCGAAGTACACAGTTCTGTGCTCGGAGCAGGAATTACAATCGGGAAAGGAAGCGTGGTTCGGGATTCTATTATCATGAGGAACGTGACGATTGGAGAAAACTGTGTGATTGAAAAAGCGATCATTGCGGAGAATACGGTGATTGGCAATAATGTTGTTATTGGAATCGGTGCCGAAGTACCGAATCAGCTCAAGCCGAATATATATAGCGGAGGGCTGGTGACGATCGGAGAGAACTCCAGGATACCATCGGATGTACAGATTGGAAAGAACACTGCTATTAGTGGCGAAACATTCAATGAAGATTACAGAGATGGAATGCTTGCAGGAGGAGAGACATTGATAAAGGCAGGTGATTGGAGATGAGAGCGGTTGGTATCATTCTGGCAGGAGGCAATAACAGACGGATGCAGGAACTGACAACAAAACGTGCAGTTGCGGCTATGCCGGTTGCATCCAGCTACAGGGCGATTGATTTTACACTGAGCAATATGACAAATTCTCATATTCAGAAAGTAGCAGTATTGACACAGTACAATGCACGTTCGCTGAATGAACACCTGAATTCGTCTAAATGGTGGGATTTTGGAAGAAAACAGGGAGGACTTTATGTCTTTACTCCGGTGATCACATCGGATAATGGATATTGGTACAGAGGGACAGCAGATGCTATTTATCAGAATCTGGATTTTTTGAAAAAGTGTCATGAGCCTTATGTGATTATTGCATCAGGAGATGCGGTGTATAAGATAGATTATAATAAAGTGTTAGAGTATCATATTGCGAAGAGAGCAGATATTACAGTCGTTGTAAAAGATCTTTCGGATCATGAAGATGCAACCAGGTTTGGAACAGTTCGGATGAATGAGGCATCTCGG
Source organism: Schaedlerella sp. (assembly GCA_020024595.1). Lineage (GTDB taxonomy): Bacteria > Bacillota > Clostridia > Lachnospirales > Lachnospiraceae > Schaedlerella. Next base: position 24,614 of record JAHHTO010000001.1, on the reverse strand, counting down.
ATTGAGGAATTTGAAGAAAAACCGATGGTTTCTCATTCGCAGACGATATCTACAGGTATTTACATCATACGCAGAAGACTTTTGATTGATTTGGTTGAACGCAGCCAGGATGAAGGAAGATATGATTTAGTCAGTGATATCCTGATCCGTTATAAGAATCTGAAAAAGATTTACGGATATAAGCTGAAAAGCTACTGGAGTAACATTGCAACGGTGGATGCGTATTACAAAACAAACATGGATTTCCTGAAACCGGAAGTAAGAAATTATTTCTTCAAAGAGCTTCCACAAGTATATTCCAAGGTAAGCGATCAGCCGCCTGCAAAATATAATCCAGGAGCCATTGTCAAGAATAGTCTGATAGGGAGCGGAAGTATCATCAATGGAACAGTTGAAAACTCTGTTATCCATAAGAAAGTGTTTGTGGGAAATAATTGTGTGATAAAGAACTCCATTATCTTAAATGATGTATATCTTGGAGATAATGTATATATAGAGAATTGTATTGTGGAAAGCAGAGATACGATTCGGGCGAATGCAAGATATATCGGAGAGAGTGGGATCAGAGTAGTAATTGAAAAAAGTGACAGGTATGCACTGTAGAGTTTACCAGGAAAGAAAGGGCGACAGCGAAAGGAGACTAGACAAATGAGAATTACAGATGTACGAGTACGTAAGGTGGCGAAAGAAGGAAAACTGAAAGCTGTGGTATCAATCACAATTGATGATGAATTTGTTGTTCATGATATCAAGGTAATAGAAGGAGAAAAGGGATTATTCATTGCGATGCCAAGTAAAAAGGCATTGGATGGAGAATATCGTGATATAGCACATCCGATCAATTCTGATACGAGAGAAAGGATTCAGAGTACTATTTTGGAAAAATATAATACCATATTATTAGAAGAGTCAGATTTAGAAACAGAAGTAATGTAGTTGAGAAATATGCAGGCACCCGGAATCGTGGATTCCGAGTGCCTGTTTTATGTTGCAAATATTTTACAATGGAACCTCTAATACAAAGTCCAAATCTTTATTCGTGATGGGATGTTTGAATGTGAGACGGTAGGCAAATAATTGTAATTGTTCGGAGGCGGGACCGCCGTATTTGATGTCTCCAAGAATCGGACAGCCCAGGTGAGCCATTTGAACACGAATCTGGTGATGCCGCCCGGTATCCAGCGAGATGTCAGCAATAGCAGTCAAGTCGTCTTTTTTGATGATCTTGTAGTGCAGTCGTGCTTCCTTTGCGCCCGGAACATCTTTGGCACAGATGCGGGAGGTGTTGGTGCGTCCGTCTCTAATCATGTAATCTGTTAAATCTGCTTCATCAATATCTGGTACCTGAGATAGATGTGCAAGATAATGTTTACCGAAGCAGGCGGACGTCAGTTGGCGGTTCAGTCCGGCAGCAGCATTTTTGGTTTTGGCAAATACAAGGATGCCTGTTACCGGCTGGTCCAGACGATGGATGACAGCAAGATAAGGCTGTTTATTTGGAGCGGATTTATGCAGGTGATTTTTGAGAAGACTGACCATGTCTGGAGCACTGATATTGTTGTTTTGAACGGCAATACCGGCAGGTTTTATACAGATAATAATTTCGTTGTCTTCGTATAAAATATTTAATTTCATAAAATGCATCTCCTTCGTGATGATAATCTTGACTTTTGCTGGAAATCTGGCTAAACTGATTATCATATAAAAGACTTATGAGGTCAAGTAAAAGAAAGTGAGAGGTCGGAATGGGAAACCGTGAATGGGAAAAATTTGGTGAGGAAATTCGTAGAAATGTACAGAATGCAATTGACTCACAGGATTATAGTATGTTAAACCGGACGATTTCAGATACTGTGAACGGTGCGGTGGACTATTTATCGCATACAATGCGTAATGTAGGCGATAGTGTCAATGAAAATATGCGGATGCAGCAGGAAAAAGCGGCAAGGAGACATCAGGAAGGATCACAGCGTATACAGGAAGAAGCAAAGCATAGACAGCAGACACAGGGAACTGCTTCTCCGGATGGTGGAGGATATCGGTATCAGGGGGAAGATTACCGAAGTGCCGCCGGAAGTCTGGCATACAAAACAGGAACTCCGGCGTTGTATGGAATGACGACGCCAACCAAGATCGGAGGAGCAACCCTTACTGTTGCGGGATACGGAATTGGTGGAATCTCAGTGATCGCAATGTTTGTGGTACTTGTGGTTGGAATGCTTGAAGGCAATTTCGGCGTAGGCTTCTGGGGAGGCGTGGTGCTTACGGGAATGCCGCTGGTAATCTTTGGAAGTATGGCTGTGGTCGGAACACGGATGTTGGGAAAAGTGCGCAGATTTCGCTCTTACATACAGGCGCTAGGAGGCCGGGAATATTGCGATATTAAGGAATTACAGGACCAGATTGGAAAACAGAAGAAGTTTATTGTACATGATTTGGAGACGATGATTCAGAAAGGGTGGTTTAAGGAAGGGCATCTTGATTCTAAGAAGACCTGTCTGATGATTACAGATAAGGCATATCAGCAATATACAGACTTGATGAATCGAGTAAAAATGGAAGAACGCGAGCAAAAGCAGAAAGTTCGTGAGCAGGAGAAGAAGAAAAAAGAGCGGGAAGAAGCAGCACAGGGAAATCCAAATCTACCACCAGAAGTACGCGAAATAGTGCAGACAGGAGAAGAATACATTCGTAAAATTCGAGCTTGTAATGATGCGATTCCGGGAGAAGAAATATCTGCTAAAATTTCTAGGATTGAAGTGTTGGTGGACGAGATATTTGACCGAGTAGAGCAGAGTCCCAATATTGTTTCAGATCTACGCAGAATGATGGAGTACTATCTTCCGACTACGGTAAAGCTTCTGAAGGCATATGAAGATTTGGATCGTCAGTCAGTACAGGGGGAGAATATCAACTCTTCGAAAAGAGAGATAGAACAAACATTGGATACATTAAATGTTGCATTTGAGAAGTTACTGGATAGTCTATTCCAGGATACAGCGTGGGATGTGTCATCGGATATTTCTGTGTTGCATACAATGCTGGCACAGGAAGGATTGACTGAGGATGGTATCAATAAGCAAACTTCGTAAATTTATAGAAGCGCAAGATATGTGTGGCAGAAAACAAGAACGAAAAGAGGGAAAGAAAAAGTAATACAAAAATAAAAAAGTGGAGGATATAAACATGAACAATGAATTTGCAGATCTGGAGACACCTACATTAACGCTTGAGCCGTTCCGGGAAGCAAAGCAGTCGGTAATGCCGGTAGACGAGAAACAACCGATTGTAGAAGACGAGATGCTGTCAGAGGAGGAAAAGCAGGTAGTGGCGAAGTTTGCGAATCAGATTGATTTGACAGATTCGCAGATGATTCTACAGTACGGTGCAGGTACTCAGAAGAAGATGGCAGATTTCTCGGAGACCGCATTGGAAAATGTACGTACAAAGGATATGGGAGAAATCGGTGAACTTCTTTCAGGGGTAGTGCATGAATTGAAAGATTTTGACGAGGAAGAGGAAAAGGGATTTTTGGGGTTCTTCAAAAAGGGAGTCAATAAGATTACTGCAATGAAGACAAAATATGCCAAGGCAGAGACGAATATCAATCAGATCTGTAAGGTACTTGAAAATCATCAGGTTCAGCTTTTAAAAGATGTGGCGCTTTTGGATAAAATGTACGAATTGAATCTTACATATTTTAAAGAACTAACGATGTACATTATGGCAGGAAAGAAAAAGTTGGAAGAGGTTCGTGCAACAAAGTTGACAGAACTGATGAAAAAAGCACAGGAAAGTGGACTAGCAGAGGATGCGCAGGCAGCAAGAGACCTGGAATCTATGTGCACCAGATTTGAAAAAAAGATTCATGATTTGGAACTGACACGTCAGATTTCAATCCAGACTGCACCACAGATTCGCCTTGTTCAGAGCAATGATACAATGATGGTGGAAAAAATCCAGTCTACGGTAGTCAATACAATCCCACTTTGGAAGAGTCAGATGGTGCTTGCACTTGGAGTAGAGCATTCTGCACAGGCGGCTGAGGCACAGCGTGAAGTGACGGATATGACGAATGAATTGTTGAAGAAAAACGCTGATAAATTGAAAATGGCAACCTTGGATACTGCAAGAGAGTCTGAGCGCGGTATTGTAGATATGGAAACACTGAAAGCAACAAACGAGTCACTTATTTCTACGTTGGATGAGGTGATGCATATTCAGCAGGAAGGAAGAGAGAAGCGACGAGTCGCGGAAGCTGAGATGCAGAAACTGGAGAATGACCTGAAACAGAAATTGTTGCAGATACAGGGTTAAGAAAGACGAACGTAGATTCCTGCAAAAGGTTTATTTATAAGAATAAAAAAGTTCTCCCAGCAGCGGATTGCTGTACTGGGAGAACTTTTCTTGTTACGGGGGAAAATGTCAGATACTATGAAATCCTTTTCCGATAATTTCACTTGTATTAGAAATTAGAATAAAGGCAGCAGGTTCGTTTTCTTTAATGTAGTTTCTCAGTTTCACTGCCTGCGGACGGTTTAACGCTGTGAAGATAATGTATTTATCCTTTCCGGAAAAAGCACCCTGTGCCTGACAGACGGTAGCGCTTCGATGCAATTCATGCGTGAGAAAATCACAAATAGGTTCTGGATGATCGCAAACTACGTTGAAATATTTTGAAAGGTTAAAACTCTCAATAAATGTATCAATCATGAAAGAGCGGATTGCAAGACCGAGGAAGGAATACAGTCCGGTTTCGATATCAAATACAAAGCAACCGGCAATTGTAATTACGATATCGGTTACCAGAAGTGCACGTCCGATATCAAAGCATGAATATTTTTTTAAAATCATGGCGATGATGTCTGTGCCGCCACTGGAAGAACCAATATTAAATAAAATCGCAGAGCCAAGCGCAGGTAAGGCAATTGCAAAACAAAGCTCCAGCATCGGCTGGTCAGTTAACGGGTGGGACATCGGATAGATACGTTCCAGCGCAGAAAGTGTGATGGACAGTAAAATACTACAGTAAGCAGTTTTTGTCGCAAATTTTGTTCCCAGTATTATGAATCCAAGGAGAAGTAGGAGCATATTTGTGATAAAGGTAAAATCACTGGCGGACATGACGCCGGTTTTTGCAATCAGAACGGCCAGACCGGTAATGCCGCCGAATGTGAAGTTGTTCGAAAACTTGAAAAAGTAAATGCCTACTGCCATGATTAAAGTGCTGGCAGTAAGCAGTGTGAAATGTTTTAGTTTTTCTTTCATAGACCAAGCCTCCGTGAAATGCTTTGTTAAAATTTATTTGGCAGGTACAATTTCTAGCCAGTATCCATCCGGGTCTTCAATAAAATAAATTCCCATCGATGGATTTTCAAAGCACACACAGTTCATTTCTTTATGTTTTGCAAGGGCAGATTCGTAATCGTCGACGGTAAATGCCAGATGAATTTCGTTATCCCCAAGTTCGTAAGGCCGGTTCATGTCACGAAGCCAGGTGAGTTCCAGCAGATGGGAGGTTGTTTCATCACTTAAATAAACAAGTTTAAAACTGCCATCTTCCGCTTCTTTGGTTCTGGAGACGGTCAGACCTAGAGCTTTTCGGTAGAACTCCAAAGATTTTTCCAGATCATATACATTTAGATTGTTGTGTGCAAATGTAAAATTCATAATAATTTTGTCCTCCTGTAAAGTGAAGCATTGTAATTTCGTAAAGATTATAGCAGATTCAATTTAAAAAGACCAGTGGCAAGTTGTCAATAAAAGGAGATAGAGATTTATAAAATGCTGCATTGACTTTTACAAGATTTTCGGGTAGAATTTCAAAGAGCATATAAGAAAAATAAATGAGAAATGAAGCGATGAACAGAGTTAGTATATATGAAGACCGGCACAGAGAAGGAGCGGATGGTGAAAGTCTCCTGCGGCGTACATATAGAACCGGGCTGGGAGCTTCCGTATGAAGATGCGGCGTAAGATCGGCGTTAACGGTAAATGAAGAGAATGATATCAGACAGATATGGTTAATTAGGGTGGTACCGCCGGTTTCCGGTCCCTTGTATGAGGGAGTGGAATCTGGTGGTTTTTGTTTTCGATGATCATTTGTTGCAAAATAAAAATTGATGAAATAGATGGCTCCTGAAGATTATTTCATTTCATAGAAAGGATAAGAATTATGGCTAAAGAGAAAAAATTAGTAGAATCAATTACTGCACGCGATGTAGACTTTGCACAGTGGTACACGGATGTTGTACGTGAGGCGAAGCTTTGTGATTATTCAGGTGTAAAAGGATGCTTGAATTATCTGCCGAATGGATATGCGATTTGGGAAAATATCCAAGCCAATCTGGATAAGCGTTTTAAGGAAACGGGAGTGGAGAATGTGTACCTTCCGGTGTTGATTCCGGAAGCATTGCTCCAGAAAGAAAAAGATCATATCGAGGGCTTCGCACCGGAAGTGGCATGGGTGACACAGGGAGGAGCAGAGCCGCTGCAGGAGAAATTCTGTATCCGTCCGACTTCTGAGACGTTGTTCTGTGACGTATGGAGCAAGACCGTACAGTCTTATCGAGATTTGCCAAAGGTATGGAATCAATGGTGTTCTGTATTAAGATGGGAGAAGACGACAAGACCATTTTTGCGTTCCAGAGAGTTTTTGTGGCAGGAAGGACATACGATCCATGCAACGTATGAGGAAGCAGAAGAGCGGACATTGCAGATGCGTGATGTATACAAAGACTTTGTAGAACAGGATTTGGCAATTCCACTTGTAACAGGAAAGAAGACTCCGAGTGAAAAATTTGCAGGAGCTCAGGATACCTATACGATTGAGGCGTTGATGCATGATGGGAAAGCACTGCAGTCTGGAACAAGCCATTTCTTTGGAAACGGTTTTGCGGATGCATATGGTATCAGTTATTCGGATAAAGAAAATAAGCTCCATAGTGTATATGAGACTTCATGGGGGTTGTCTACCAGAATTATTGGGGCTATCATTATGGTGCACGGAGATGACAGCGGCCTGGTCTTGCCACCACATATCGCACCGGTTCAGGTACGTGTGATTCCAATCGCCCAGCACAAGGAGGGTGTGTTGGATAAGGCAAATGAATTGGTCGAAACCTTGAAAGCAGCAGGATACCGTGTATCGATTGATGATTCTGAGAAGAGTCCGGGATGGAAGTTCAGTGAGCAGGAGATGCTTGGAATTCCGACTCGAATCGAGATTGGTCCGAAAGATATTGAGAATGGACAGATTGTTATAGTTCGCCGTGATACACGAGAAAAGATCATCGTTCCGATGGAAGAAGCGACAACGCAGCTTTCTGAAATTCTGGAAACTGTACAGAAAGATTTATTTGCAAAAGCAAAGGCATTTTTGGATACTCATATTCATACAGCAACGAATCTGGATGAGATGAAAGAAACAGCAGAAAATAAGAGTGGTTTTATCAAAGCAATGTGGTGTGGAGATGAAGCTTGTGAAGAAGCAATCAAAGAGTTGACAGGCGGCGTGACCTCCAGATGTATTTCGGAGGAGCAGGAGCATATTTCTGATGTATGCGTATGCTGTGGAAAAGCGGCGAAACATATGGTATATTGGGGAAAAGCATATTAATAACAAAGTAGAGATCGCGAAGAGTTTCGATGATTTTACAGGGAGAGCAGGGGATTCCATACTTGATCCGGCTCTCCCTGTTATTTTTGATGGCGTATAAAGAAGAAAAATGTCAGAAAAACCATGTAAAATCTGAGAAAATCCCTTGACTTTCCAAATAAAACGTAATAAACTAATCTAGCGTGCATGGAAATGCATTGTATTTTTGTGCGCCAAGATAGTAACAATATTATCTGCAACCCCTTCAGCCGACACGGCGAAGGTAACGAATATCATAGGAGGTGAAAAGAATGCCAACATTTAACCAGTTAGTTAGAAAAGGACGTCAGACTTCTGAAAAGAAATCTACAGCACCGGCACTTCAGAAAGGTTATAACTCACTGAAGAAACGTGCTACTGATGTATCTGCACCACAGAAGAGAGGTGTTTGTACAGCAGTTAAGACAGCTACACCGAAGAAGCCTAACTCAGCTCTGAGAAAGATCGCCAGAGTTCGTCTGTCTAACGGAATCGAAGTAACAAGCTACATTCCAGGTGAAGGACACAACCTTCAGGAGCATAGCGTTGTTATGATCCGTGGAGGAAGAGTTAAGGACCTGCCAGGTACAAGATACCACATTATCCGTGGTACATTGGATACAGCAGGTGTTGCTAAGAGAAGACAGGCTCGTTCTAAGTACGGCGCTAAGAAACCGAAAGACGCTAAATAAGAATCGGTAGTTTTCAAAGCAACAATAGTAACTAATATGTTAAATCGTATCACAAACAGAACTATGATTAATCGTATCCGGCAGGAGAAGCAGGTTGCCGGATAGAGGTTGCGGATTTTAATAGAAGTCCCGCGGCCACAACACATGAATCGCGATTTCCATAGAGGACACATGTGAGTACCGATGAATTAATCCCCGGAAAGAGTCCGGAAAATATGATTAAGGAGGGAAGGATCGTGCCACGTAAAGGACATACTCAGAAAAGAGATGTATTAGCGGATCCAATATACAACAATAAAGTTGTTACCAAACTTATCAACAACATCATGCTTGATGGTAAGAAAGGTGTAGCACAGAAGATTGTATACGGAGCATTTGAAAGAGTTGAAGCAAAGGCTGAAAAGCCGGCCCTCGAGGTGTTCGAGGAAGCAATGAACAACATCATGCCTGTACTGGAAGTTAAGGCAAGACGTATCGGTGGAGCAACCTATCAGGTGCCGATCGAGGTTAGAGCTGAAAGAAGACAGGCTCTTGCACTTCGCTGGATGACCATGTTTTCCCGTAAAAGAGGCGAGAAGACAATGGAAGAAAGACTTGCAAATGAAATCCTGGATGCAGCTAACAACACAGGAGCATCTGTGAAGAGAAAAGAAGATATGCATAAGATGGCAGAAGCTAATAAGGCGTTTGCTCATTACAGATTCTAACAGGAGGCAACAATGGCTGGAAGAGATTATCCATTAGAGAGAACCAGAAATATTGGTATTATGGCTCATATTGATGCTGGTAAGACTACAACAACAGAGCGTATTCTTTACTACACCGGTATTAACCATAAGATTGGTGATACTCATGAAGGTACTGCGACAATGGACTGGATGGCCCAGGAGCAGGAAAGAGGTATCACGATTACTTCAGCAGCTACAACATGTCACTGGACACTGCAGGAAAACTGCAAGCCGAAAGCTGGTGCATTGGAGCACCGTATCAACATCATTGATACACCGGGACACGTTGACTTTACAGTTGAAGTAGAGCGTTCACTTCGTGTACTTGATGGTGCAGTTGGTGTATTTTGTGCCAAAGGTGGAGTAGAGCCTCAGTCAGAAAATGTATGGCGTCAGGCTGACACATACAACGTACCAAGAATGGCATTCATCAATAAGATGGACATTCTGGGTGCAAACTTCTACGGTGCAGTAGAACAGATTAAGACAAGATTAGGAAAGAATGCAATCTGTATTCAACTCCCAATCGGTAAAGAAGACGATTTCAAGGGTATTATTGACCTGTTTGAAATGAAAGCTTATATCTACAACGATGACAAAGGTGATGATATTTCTATCATTGATATTCCGGAAGAGTTGCAGGATGAAGCTGAGTTATATCATACAGAGCTAGTAGAAAAGATTTGTGAACTGGATGATGATCTGATGATGGCTTATCTGGAAGGTGAGGAGCCGTCTATAGAAGAATTAAAAGCAGTTCTCAGAAAAGCAACTTGTGAATGTACAGCAGTTCCAGTATGCTGCGGAACTGCATACAAAAACAAGGGTGTACAGAAGCTTCTGGACGCAGTAATCGAATTTATGCCGTCACCGGTTGACGTACCGGCTATCCAGGGTGTTGACATGGACGGTAACGAAGTAGTGAGAAAGTCTTCTGATGAAGAGCCATTCTCAGCACTTGCATTTAAGATCATGACAGACCCATTCGTAGGTAAGCTTGCTTACTTCCGTGTATATTCAGGAACAATGAACTCTGGTTCTTATGTACTGAATGCTACAAAGGGAAAGAAAGAGCGTGTAGGTCGTATCCTTCAGATGCATGCAAATAAGAGACAGGAACTTGATAAAGTTTATTCCGGAGATATTGCTGCAGCAATTGGATTTAAGTTTACAACAACAGGTGATACAATCTGTGATGAGCAGCATCCGGTAATCCTTGAGTCAATGGAATTCCCAGAGCCGGTTATCGAGCTTGCAATTGAGCCGAAGACAAAGGCTTCCCAGGGAAAACTTGGTGAGTCTCTTGCAAAACTTGCAGAAGAAGATCCGACATTCCGTGCGCATACAGATCAGGAGACTGGTCAGACAATCATCGCTGGTATGGGAGAACTTCATCTTGAGATCATCGTAGACAGACTTCTGCGTGAGTTCAAGGTAGAGGCAAATGTAGGTGCACCTCAGGTTGCTTACAAAGAATCCTTTACAAAAGCAGTTGACGTTGACAGCAAGTATGCAAAACAGTCTGGTGGACGTGGACAGTATGGACATTGTAAGGTTAAGTTTGAACCTACAGATGTTAACGGCGAGCAGACATTCTTCTTCGAATCTACAGTAGTAGGTGGAGCGATTCCTAAGGAATACATCCCGAAAGTAGGAGAAGGTATTGAAGAAGCTATGAAGTCCGGTATCCTTGGAGGATTCCCGGTAGTTGGTATCAAAGCAAATGTATATGATGGTTCTTACCACGAAGTCGATTCAAGTGAAATGGCATTCCACATCGCAGGTTCTATGGCGTTCAAGGATGCTATGAAACAGGCTGCACCAGTACTTCTTGAGCCTATCATGAAGGTTGAAGTGACAATGCCGGAAGAGTATATGGGAGATGTTATCGGTGATATCAACTCTCGTCGTGGTCGTATCGAAGGTATGGATGACCTTGGTGGAGGAAAAATCGTACGTGCGTACGTACCACTTTCTGAAATGTTTGGATACTCTACAGACCTTCGTTCCAGAACACAGGGACGTGGTAACTACTCAATGTTCTTTGAGAAATATGAGCCGGTTCCGAAGTCTGTACAGGAAAAGGTATTGTCTGCTAAAAACGACTAAAATAAATAAATGTTGTAAAAACGCTTGAAAATCGGTTGACTTTGAAATATAATCAGAGTTAGCCGAGCAAAAGCGAAACAAAAATAAAAAACCTGAACAACAGGTGCTATTATTAAGGAGGATATTCAAAATGGCTAAAGCTAAATTTGAAAGAAGCAAACCACATTGTAATATTGGTACAATCGGTCACGTTGACCACGGTAAAACAACTCTGACAGCTGCTATTACAAAAGTTCTGTCTGAGAGAGTTGCAGGTAACGATGCAGTAGATTTTGAAAATATTGATAAGGCTCCAGAAGAAAGAGAGCGTGGTATCACAATCTCTACAGCTCACGTTGAGTACGAAACAGATAGACGTCACTATGCACACGTTGACTGCCCAGGACATGCTGACTACGTTAAGAACATGATCACTGGTGCTGCTCAGATGGATGGAGCTATCCTTGTTGTAGCTGCTACAGACGGTGTTATGGCTCAGACAAAAGAGCATATCCTTCTGTCCCGTCAGGTTAACGTTCCATATATCGTTGTATTCTTGAACAAATGCGATATGGTTGATGACGAAGAACTTATCGAACTTGTAGAAATGGAAGTAACAGAAGTTCTTGAAGAGTATGAGTTCACAGATTGCCCGATCATCAAGGGTTCTGCTTTGAAAGCTCTTGAAGATCCACAGGGAGAGTGGGGAGATAAGATCATGGAACTCATGAACACAGTTGATGAGTATATTCCGGATCCAGAACGTGATACAGATAAGCCGTTCCTGATGCCTGTAGAGGATGTATTCTCTATCACAGGACGTGGTACAGTTGCTACAGGTAGAGTAGAGCGTGGTACACTTCACGTATCTGATGAAGTAGAAATCATCGGTATCCACGAGGATGTTAAGAAGACAGTTGTAACAGGTATCGAGATGTTCCGTAAGCTCCTTGATGAGGCTCAGGCTGGAGATAACATCGGTGCTCTGCTTCGTGGTATTCAGAGAACTGAAATCGAAAGAGGACAGGTTCTGATCAAACCAGGCACAGTAACATGCCACAAGAAATTTACTTGCCAGGTATATGTACTGACAAAAGATGAAGGTGGACGTCATACACCATTCTTCAATAACTACCGCCCACAGTTCTACTTCAGAACAACAGACGTAACAGGTGTTTGTGATTTGCCAGCTGGTGTTGAAATGTGCATGCCTGGAGATAACGTAGAGATGACAGTTGAATTGATTCACCCAGTAGCAATGGAAGAAGGACTTCGTTTTGCTATCCGTGAAGGCGGACGTACAGTAGGTTCTGGTACAGTAGCTAAGATTATTGAGTAATTTTCGCAATGACGGCGAGTCATGCAAAAATATAATAAGAGTGTCCAGAAAAGTGTTTTCTGAGATGATCTTAAAAAGTTAGACTTTTAATGCGTAACAGATGTAAAATCTGTTACGCATTTTTATGTTGCTGAGAGACTTTGTCTGTATTGTACAGGACTAAACAATCTGAATTTCCAATTGTTAGAGTTTTCGCCTGACTTTTGGGAAACGACACATTCCCCGGACTCTCTTTTTCTTGCTTTTCTATGTAAAAAAAGGTATGATAAAAGAAAACAAGCACAGTTATACTGTGCATAGATTCCAGAAAAGGGAGTCTGAAAGGAGAAAGAAGATGAAAAAGACAAAGAAAGCAGTTGCCATATGTTTGACAATGTTTCTGTTCGCTCTGATGTTTACAGGGTGTGTAGGAAAAGCGAAGATTGATCCGGTGAAAACGGTGAAGGCAATTATGGATGCAGAGTTGAAGGGCGAACTTGATGAGTATGTTAAATTGTCAGGTGAAAAGAAAGAAGATGTGTCAAAGGAATATGAAAAAGTTCTGGATTCATTTGCTATGGGACTTGCAGAGGAACTGAAAGTGATGGGAGGATCTGCAGTTAACCTAGATGAGGCGAAAGAACTGTCTAAAAAGATGCTGGCATCAGCAAAATATGAGGTACAGGATGCAGAAAAGGATGATGATGATAATTATACAGTAAATGTAGCAGTTTATCCTTCTAATCTTGTAGAAAATGCAATGCAGTCAATGGTGAAGAAGATTATAGAGGAACCTCTAAAGGATACAGGAGAAATCAGTACAATTATGATGGAATCATTCGATGAAGCTGTTGCTAATCAGAGTTACGGGGAAGCAAAAGTACTTCCTGTTCATCTGACTCATGATGAAGACTATCGGTATGAAGTGGCTGAAGAAGATTTGGAGGCATTGGGAAACGAACTGTTTGAATTGCCAGAAGAATTGACGATAGCATCAGGAAAAGATTATGGGAACGTTTATTTGAACTGGCTGAAAGAAGATTGGGAAGCAGCATCAGATGATGAGAAGGCAAAATGCTGTTTGGCAATTATACAGAAAATAGGCGGTTTTACAGATGCAGATATGGCATATATTAACCCATCAGATGCGACTGTCCAAATGGGAGTTCAGCAGATGAAAGAAGGAATTCAAGAAATGTATGAAGAAGGCATCAATATGAGCATAGGAGATTTTACAGAATATATGATGTCTCTGGGACTGACCTTCTAAACAAAAACAGGAATTTTCACACATCAACTCTCCCTTCATATACTGATATAGGAGTAAATGAAGGGAGAATATTTATGGCATATTCTATTATGCTCGATGCAGGGCATGGCGGTTGTAGATAGCGCAAGTGATGAAAACAACGAAAATACAAGACGAAAGGCAACTGTTGTACCTATTAAAATAGAATATGTGTGAGAGGACAAGCCTTTCAATAATGTAGACGTTCAGAAATGAGCGTCTATTTTTTTACCAAAAATGAAATGAGCATTAGATTTATGAAAAAGATGTTAAAACGATTGTGTACGGGCTTCTTAGCTCTTGCAACTGTCGTTACTGCTTTACCGACTACACCCGTTCATGCAGAAAGCAAGCAATACTGGACGGAAAGTGCAGAGCGTGTCGGTATCATTGAAAAAGTAATGAATGACGGTTCGATTGGTTCTACCTTTAATGAGGGGCATTTGACCGTTGAGGGCGAGGACGCTTACTGTATCGACATTAACACAGATTTTAGGAACGGCTACAAGACAAGAGCTGACGCAAGCACCCGTATGAGTGCCGACCAGATAAGCGACGTTGCCTTATCTATCGAATATGTAAAACAGTACACAGACAGCCACAGCGGAATAAGCAAAAATCACGCTTACCTTTTAAGACAGCTTGTAGTCTGGCAGAGATTGAGCGTACATCTTGGCTGGCAATGTGATAACGTGCGAGCTTCTTATGATGAAATTCCAAAGGCTACACAGGACGAAGTTTTCTCTGGTGCAAGAGCCTTTGTCAAAGAAAATAAAGGACGCTATGAATGTGGCGGTTATATCTACTCTGGCGAGGGACAGGAATTAGGACAATTCTGGGCGAAACTGAATGTTGGAAATGCTACACTTCAAAAGACTTCCAGTAATGCCAGTATTACAGACGGTAACGGAAATTACTCAATCTCTGGTGCAACCTATGGTGTCTTTACTGATAAGGACTGCACGAAACAGCTTGCCACCCTTACGACTGATGAAAACGGAAATACAGATATTGTAGAGGTAAAAGCAGGCACAGTCTATATCAAGGAATTATCCGCACCAGCAGGATATAAAGTGGATAAAACTGTATATTCCTTAAAGGTTGAAGCTGGAAAGACAGCGACATTGAACGTATCTGATACGCCAAAAGTAACAGACACTTTGATTGAGCTTTTCAAGATTGATATGGAAACACAGAAAGACAATCCGCAAGGGAACGCTTCTCTAGCAGGTGCGGAATTTACATGGAAGTATTATGCAGGCTTCTATACTAAAGACAATCTCCCTGCCGAAGCTACAAGAACATGGGTTACAAAGACAATCGCTGAAACTGACAGCGACGGGACAACCCACTGCATCACAAAATTAGCGGACGCTTACAAGGTATCTGGCGACAGCTTCTATATGCAGGACGGCAAAGCGGTTCTTCCTTTAGGAACACTAACTATTGAAGAAACAAAAGCTCCAAACGGCTACTTACTTGACGGTGCATATATGCAGGCTGGCGATAAGTCCGAACAGATTAAGGGCTTATATGTAACACAGATTACCGAGGGCGGTGACCTTGCCGTACTATCTGGAAGTAACCAGTTTTCCGTATCAGACAAGGTTATCCGTGGGGTGTCAAAATTCAGAAACGAGATTTAGAAACGGGCGATACAAAACCACAAGGAAGTGCCACTTTGAAAGATACTGCCTTTGACATCATTTCCTTAAATGACAATTCTGTTTTGGTTGAGGGCAAGCTATACAAGAAAAATGAAGTGGTAAAGACAATTCGTACAGATATTGAGGGCGTCGCTTCTGCTTCTTCTGACCTCTTACCTTATGGAAAATTCCGTATCGTTGAAAGTGAAGCTCCAAACGGATATTTGACAGACGGTGCAAAGCCGATTGATTTTACAATCACAGAAAACGGAAAAATCGTGGACTTAACCGACAAAGCCCATTCTATCTACAATCAGATTAAGCGTGGAGATATTGAGGGCGTGAAAATTGGTGCAGGTACACACAAGCGTCTTGCTGATGTTCCCTTTAGGATCACAAGCAAGACGACGGGCGAAAATCATGTTGTGGTAACTGATGATAACGGGCAATTCTCCACTTCTGCTAACTGGGCTTCACATAAGCATAATACCAACGCAGGCAAGACCAGCGAGGACGGTGTATGGTTTGGGACTTCTGAACCAGACGACAGCAAGGGTGCATTACCTTATGATACCTACATCATTGAAGAATTACGCTCTGACAGCAACAAAGGCTTTGAAATTATCCCACCATTTGAAATCGTAGTATCAAGAAATAATCTTGTGATTGATTTAGGGACTTTGACTGATGAATACGAAAAAGGAATTTCTATCCATACCACAGCGACCAGTAAGGACGGCGAAAAGACTATCCTTGCAGGAAAAGAGGTTACAATCGTTGATACGGTCAAATTAGATGGACTTACAAAAGGTACAAAGTATCAGCTCAAAGGCTGGCAGATGTTAAAGGAAGAAAATACAGAGCTTATCATTAACGGAAAGCGTGTAGAAAATGACTATACCTTTGTCGCTGATGAGGAAGAAATGAAAGTGGAAATTTCCTATACATTCAATGCGTCTGCCTTAGGTGGCAAGAACCTTGTTACCTTTGAAGAATTGTATGATTTGAGCAATCCAGACGAACCCGTGAAAGTTGCGGAACATAAGGACATTGAGGACGACGGGCAGACCGTTTTAATCACAGAGCGTATCATCAAGATACATACTACCGCTACCGACAAGGACGGCAACAAAGAGATTGAAGCAGGAAAAGATGTTACAATCAGTGATACCGTAACCTTAGAGGGCTTAGAAATCGGCACACAGTACAAACTTGTAGGCTGGCAGATGTTGAAAGAAGAAAATGCAGAGCTTCTTATCAATGGAAAACGTGTGGAAAGTGATTATACCTTTACCGCTGACAGCGAAACTATGAAAGTGGAAGTTGCCTTTACCTTTGACGCTACTTCTCTGGACGGCAAACATCTTGTAACTTTTGAAGAATTGTACGATTTAAGCAATCCAGACGAGCCGAAAAAAGTTACTGAACATAAGGACATTGAGGATAAGGGACAGACGATTACCTTTAAGGAAAAGCCCGAAGTTCCAGAAGAACCAGAGAAACCCGAAACACCGCAGACACCAGAAAAGCCTAGCAGACCGAGCGACAGTCCAAAAACGGGCGACAACACAAATGTTATGGCATTTCTTGTGATGTTGCTTACATCTGCTGGTGGACTGGCTGGAACATATCTTTACAAACGCCGTAAAATGAAGAAATCATAAGGCGGTAACGGTATGAGGAAAGAAAAATCACGTTCTCCGCCGAAGCTGTCAAACGGCAGGCTTCTGCTTATTCTGGCTTGTCTGCCTATAACCTGCAAGAACACGGATAGTCAAGGGTGCGTAAGCATTGATTTTACCCTTTACTATCTGTGAGATTGCTGGTACTTCTCCAACCGCCAGAATAAGAAATCACAATCAAAAAAACTTATCAAAAATAGAAAGAAACGAGGTAAAACAATATGGAAATGAAATATGTCGTGCCAGATATGGCACAGTCTTTTGGAACTCTTGAATTTGCAGGCGAAAGCGAGCCAGTCTTTGAAAGAGATAAAAATAACCGCAGGGTCTTAGCCAGACGAAGCTATAACCTTTATTCTGACGTACAGAAAGGCGAAAATGTTGTCGTGGAAATTCCCGTGCAGGCTGGCGAAAAGAAGTTCAAGTATGAGCAGAAAGTAAAACTTGTCAATCCGAAGTTATACGGCAGAGGTTACGCAATCGGGGATATGGGACATACCGATTATGTGTTAGTTGCTGATGATATTGTAGCAGTTGAAGAAAAGTAAAGGAGTGAAGAATTTATGAGATTATCAAACGGGTTTGTTATTGACAAAGAGAAAACATTTGGAGAATTAAAATTTACAGCGGTTCGTGATGTGTTCTTGCAGAATGAGGACGGGACACCGAGTACCCAGCTAAAAAAGCGTATCTATGATTTGAAGTGCAGTCTGCATGGTGGCATTATCCCCGTGTCTGTACCGCCAGAAGTACCATTAAGGGAATTTCCGTACAATGCAGTTGTGGAACTTGTCAATCCAGTAGCCGATACGGTATCAAGAAAGACCTATATGGGTGCAGATGTGGACTGGTATGTAAAGGCAGAGGATATTGTGTTGAAGAATAGAGGCAACCAGAACACAGGAAATCCGCAGAACCATGCACCGCAGGGACAGCCGAAAAAATAGGCTTGCCGAATAGATTTTTATTGTAGCGGATATATGGAACTGTTATAATATGGATATGAAGAAAACGGCAAATAAAAAGTTGTGGAGGTAAGATAATGAAAAAATCTAATATTGCGTTGATACTATTAGGATTGATTATTCTTCTATTTTCTGTATTTTCTCAATCAATAGTAGTAGAAATTCATAGTATGGTATGGAGAATTGTAATTGGATTATTAGGCTGTTTTTCCATCATAGCTGGTTTTTGTAAGATAGCCCATAATAGATAACTTCATATCCATACACATAAAGCAGTTAGTCTTAGGATTGACTGCTTTTTTCTTACCCAGAAAGGAGTGATTGATTTATGCGTAAGATTTGGAACAAAGGACACCGTATCAGAGCCAGCGACAAGCACCTTGTCTATCATTTTTCCATAGGAACACTTCTGTTTATATTCGTGGCGGTTTTCCTGCTACTGAATATTAAACAGCTCATGGGTACTGATTGGGAGCATTTCACCTTGTTAGAAAACGGCTTGACGCTTTCCTCATATAACTTTATAACCATACTGATAGCGACTGGTGTTTGTGCATTAGTCGCTTTTCTGTATTACCGCTTCTGTTACGACAGTTTCAAGAAGCTCCTGCACCGTCAAAAGCTAGCAAGAATGGTGTTAGAAAATAAGTGGTATGAAGCCGATACCGTACAAGACAGCGGTTTTTTTACTGACCTGCAAAGTAGATCAAGGGAAAAAATCATCTGGTTTCCAAAGATTTATTATCAAATGGAAAAGGGAGTGCTTTATATCCGCTGTGAAATCACATTAGGAAAATATCAAGACCAGCTTTTACGGTTAGAGGATAAATTGGAAAGTGGCTTGTACTGCGAGCTGACCGACAAGACCTTGCATGACGGCTATATCGAATACACCCTGCTTTATGATATGATAGCGAACCGTATTACCATTGATGAAGTATGGGCAGAAAACGGCAGTCTTAGACTGATGAAAAATCTTGTCTGGGAATATGACGCACTTCCTCATGCTCTGATTGCTGGTGGGACTGGTGGTGGTAAAACCTATTTCCTGCTGACGCTCATTGAAGCCTTACTGCATACCAACGCTGTCCTCTACATCTTAGACCCGAAGAACGCTGACCTTGCAGACTTAGGGACAGTTATGGGAAATGTGTATCACAATAAAGAAGAAATGATTGATTGTGTCAATGCCTTTTATGAGGGTATGGTACAGCGAAGTGAGGAAATGAAGCGACACCCGAACTATAAGACGGGCGAAAACTACGCCTATCTGGGACTGCCACCCTGCTTTCTTATCTTTGATGAATATGTGGCATTTTTTGAAATGCTGGGGACGAAAGAAAGCGTGAGCTTACTTAGCCAGTTAAAGAAAATCGTCATGTTAGGACGGCAAGCAGGATATTTCCTTATCGTTGCCTGCCAGCGTCCAGACGCAAAGTATTTCTCGGACGGTATCAGAGATAATTTCAATTTCCGTGTGGGACTTGGGCGTATCAGCGAATTAGGTTACGGTATGCTGTTCGGTTCAGATGTGAAAAAGCAGTTTTTTCAGAAGCGTATCAAGGGGCGTGGATATTGTGATGTGGGAACAAGCGTGATAAGTGAATTTTACACGCCTTTAGTCCCGAAAGGACATGATTTTTTGCAGACTATCGGCTCTCTTGCACAGGCAAGGCAGGACGGGACGGCGACGTGCGAAGCAAAAGGCGACGGCACGGACTAGCCGTTGCTGGTGTGGCGTAAGCCACGCCAGCAGGTAAAACCCCTCGGTATCTAACAGAGGGGTACGTTTGCAAATAGACAATAGACAAAAAACATAGGAAACATAAGGCTTCTGGCATGGTTTCCTAGTAAAAATCGGCTGTGAAGTCGCTTGAAAAAACTTCACACTTGACAGATTGGGGGTATGGTTCTGAATGAAGAACAATGGATAAAAGAATTACGGGAGAAACGGATTGCTTACGGTATCTCACAAGGCAGGCTGGCGGTGGCTTCTGGTATCACAAGGGAATATCTCAACAAGATAGAAAGTGGAAAAATGAAGCCGTCAAAAGAACTTCTGGAAACTTTGCATAAGGAACTGGCAAGGTTCAATCCAGAAGCACCGCTTACCATGCTGTTTGATTATGTAAAAATTCGTTTTCCTACGCTGGATATACAGCACATCATCAAAGATATATTAAAACTGAATATCAATTATATGCTTCATGAAGATTACGGACATTACAGTTATACGGAGCATTACTCTTTAGGGGACATCTTTATCTATACGTCGGCTGACGAAGAAAAAGGTGTCCTTTTAGAATTAAAGGGGCGTGGTTGCCGGCAGTTTGAAAGTTACCTGCTGGCACAGAAAAGAAGCTGGTATGACTTCCTCATGGACGCCCTTATAGACGGTGGCGTGATGAAGCGTATCGACCTTGCTATCAACGACCATACGGGCATTTTGGATATTCCAGAGTTTGCGGAAAAATGCAGGAAACGGGAATATATCGGGAAGTCCAGAAGTTATAAGTTTTACCAGTCGGGTGAGCTTATCAAGCACAGAGAGGACGACAGAGAATATATGGGACGTACCCTTTATCTTGGTTCTCTGAAATCAGATGTGTATTTCTGTATCTATGAAAAAGATTATGAGCAGTACGTCAAGTTCGGGACACCACTTGAAGAAGCCGACATTATCAACCGTTTTGAGATGTGGCTTCGTAATGAACGTGCCTATTATGCAGTACGAGATTTGCTGACCTATTATGACGCAGAACAGACCGCCTTTTCTATTATCAACCAGTATGTGCGGTTTGTTGATGAAGAACCAGACAAGCGAAAAAATAACTGGAAACTCAATGACCGCTGGGCATGGTTTATCGGCGATAATCGGCAAAATCTGAAACTGACGACAAAGCCAGAACCTTATACCTTAGACCGTACATTGCGTTGGGTACAAAGGCAGGTAGCACCGACCTTAAAAATGCTGAAAAAGATTGATAAGGGAAACGGTACAGATTACATGGAAACAATCGAACAGCAGGCAAAGCTCACAGAAAAGCATGAAATGATAATCAAACAGCAAACGACCCCTGCAAAAGATTTGGTGGAAAGTTAGGAGTGATAAAAAATGTGGGTGTTATTGGAAGACTTCCTGCTGGTATCTATGGGAATAGGTATCGGCATAGTCTTGATGTGTATTTTGAATGTCGGCAAAGAAGCTGACTATGAAATGAAGAAATTAAAAGAAAGCGAGGAAAATTAAATGAATTTCGGACAAAATTTGTATCAATGGTTTTTATCAAACGCACAGAGCTTAGTGCTTATGGCGATTGTGGTTATCGGTATCTACTTAGGGTTCAAGCGTGAGTTTTCCAAACTTATCGGTTTCTTGGTAGTTGCCTTGATTGCTGTCGGCTTGGTATTCAATGCTGGCGGTGTGAAAGATGTACTGTTGGAACTGTTCAATAAGATTATTGGTGCATAAAATTTTATTGTGGTGCTGACATGCGAATGGTATAATGTGGATATATAAAATTCTGATTTATGGGGGCGTTATTTTGAAGAAAGCAATGATATATGTTCATGGTAAAGGTGGAAGTTATCTTGAAGCCGAACAGTTCAAAAATATTTGTTTAGATTTTGATGTTTTTGGAGTAGATTATAATGACTATTTCCCGTGGATTGTAAAAAATAAAATTATGGAAGTCTACGATAAAATATCTGAAAAATATGACTACATATATGTACTTGCTAATAGTATCGGAGCTTATTTTACAATGCACACATTACAGAATTTCAAGATTGAAAAAGCATTATTCATATCGCCTATACTTGATATGGAACAACTTATAGTAGATATGATGAGCTGGGCGAATGTGTCTGAAAAGGAACTTTCTGAAAGCAAAGAAATACCAACTGATTTTGGGGAAACATTATCGTGGGAATATCTATGTTTTGTTCGGGCAAACCCGATAAATTGGAAAACGCCTACCGAAATTTTATATGCTGAACATGATAATCTTACATCACGTCAAACGGTAGATAAATTTATTGATAGACATTGTGCAAATCTTACAGTTATGAATGACGGAGAACATTGGTTTCATACTGACGAACAGATTTTCTTTAGAGATAATTGGCTAAGAAAAGTTATACAATAGAATTTAGATTTTATATCCATACACACAAAGCAGTTAGTCTTAGGATTGACTGCTTTTTTCTTGTCAAAATTTCAGATTAGAGTGATGAAATGGTGTCTGTTAGAGCTGTTCAATAAGATTATCGGAGCATAAAATTTTATTGTGGTGCTGATATACAAATGATATAATATGGATATGAAGAAAGCGACAAACAGTAATTTGAAAAGGGGAATGAAAAAGTGGCAATTTCAAATATAAATACAATTATCAATAATGATATTCAAAAAGTTTGGAATATTGTTTTAGCTGTTGAGAACTATAACTTATGGCGAAGTGATTTGAGCAAAACAGAAATAATAAATGACAAACAATTTATTGAATACACAAAAAATGGATATGCTACTACATTTACCGTTACTGTTGTAACACCATATAAACGCTGGGAATTTGATATGGAAAATAGCAACATGAAAGGTCATTGGATTGGTATTTTTACAGACAAAGGGAAT
Organism: Schaedlerella sp.; assembly: GCA_020024595.1. Lineage (GTDB taxonomy): Bacteria > Bacillota > Clostridia > Lachnospirales > Lachnospiraceae > Schaedlerella. The sequence goes on along the minus strand of JAHHTO010000001.1, from coordinate 1,935 downwards.
GAAACACAAATAAACTTTACAGAAAATGTGATACCTAAAAAGTGGTTTATGAAGCCTTTTGTAAAAACCTATTTGAAAAAACAACAAAAACAATTTGTTATGGACTTAAAGAAAGCATTGGAATAATAAAATTCAAAGTTGGAGGTTTAGAAATGGCTTCAAGTAAAGATTATTTAGAATTTGTTTTAGAACAATTATCAGAATTACAAGAAATAACATATCGAGCAATGATGGGAGAATTTATTATCTATTATCGTGGAAAAATCGTTGGCGGTATATATGATGATAGATTGCTGGTAAAACCAACAAAGTCTGCAATTTCTTATATGCCGACAGTTACCTATGAAATACCATACGAAAATGCAAAAGAAATGTTATTAGTGGAAGAAGTTGATAATAAAGATTTTCTGACAGGTTTATTTGATGTGATGTATGATGAACTACCAACGCCAAAACCTAAAAAGAAAAAATAAACAGCTTCTAGTTTTACAATTTCATATTCCTATACACAAAGCAGTTAGTCTTAGGATTGACTGTTTTTTTCTTACCTAAATTTCAGATTGGAGTGATTACATGAATGATATTTTTAAGGATATGCAGGCGAAAGTCGGCTGTGATTATATTTCCGACCTGCCCTCTTACAAGCGTAAGGTGTGGCAGGAAATGAAACGGCTGAACTCTGCAGACTATGAAGAAAGGCAGTTAGAAGATTTTTCAAAATATGTGTTTGGTATGTCGTACCAGACCTTAAAAGATGTGATGAAACAACAGAAAGGACGTGAGGAACAATGCAGGAAACAAGGGTGCTGGTGGAAACGAGAGGAACAACTGGCGAAGAAACAACATCATACTGGTTTAACCTGCCGATAGATGTTGCAGAGTTTGAAGAAAAGTTAGGTGTCGGTGCAGAAAGCACGGAGTACCTCATTATCGAAAAGGTGTTGCCTTATGTTGATGAAGTCCACGAACATACAAGCGTGTATCAGCTCAACGAATTAGAGTTTATGTACCGCCAGCTTTCAAGCAATATGCAGGAAGAATATAAAGCACTTCTTGCGGTGTTTGAAAATTTAGAAGCACTTTATATTTGCAGGAACGTGATTACCGTTTATCCCGACTGCAAAAGCATGATAGATGTTGCAAGGCAAAAGTTGATGAACGACCCGACGTTTAAACATTTATCCGAGGACTGTCAAGCATATTATTTTGACTTTGAAGCCTACGCTTCTCACTTGCAGGAACACGGGAACTTTTTAGTAACAGAACACGGTATCTTTGAACTGCCAGAGTAGGAAATGAGGTGGTGCTTATGATGGATGATATGGCGGTTTACATTGCTAATCTTGGCAAATACAATGAGGGCTATTTAGTCGGTGCATGGTTCACATTTCCTATTGACGAGGAAGATGTGAAAGAAAAAATTGGCTTGAATGAACAGTACGAGGAATACGCAATCCATGATACCGACAACTTCCCGATTGCGATTGGCGAGTATGTTTCCATTGAAGAACTCAATGAGATGTATGAAATGATAGAGGAACTTCCCGACTATATCGTAGAGTGTCTGGACGAATTTATCAGTCACTTTGGGACGCTGGAAGAAGTCGTGGAACACAAGGACGATATTTATTATTATCCCGATTGTGAAACCATGACAGATGTTGCCTACTACTACATAGACGAATTGCAGGCACTAGGGGATATTCCGCCCAGCTTACAGAACTACATTGATTATGAAGCCTACGGGCGAGATTTGGATATGGGCGGTTGTTTCATTGAAACAAGCCGAGGTATGTGCGAGATACCATATTAACGCTGGAAGATCAGCAACGGCATGGTTGCTACTGACAGCGTATTTCTCTTTTAAGGAACAGTCTGAAAATGTGCAATCCCAATAAGAAAACATTGTAGGGCAAGATAGAAACGGTATAGCTT